>CAMVGI010000075.1 GCA_947166955.1 uncultured Clostridia bacterium
AAGCTTGATGCTCTTCTTGTCTTCGTCCGAAACGCCCCCGGGATATGCGAGGGGGCCGTCCGTTTTCACCGTCACGGCGACGCCAGCGCCCCTCGTCATGTTGTATGCCGTCGAAGTGGTCGTGTTGATAAAGCCCCAAACCACGCTGCCGTTGCCATCGACCAAAAAGCCGTTCGGGTCGATGTTGAAGTTGCCCATGCGCGTGAGGTTCATGCCCTTGAGGGTCGTGAGGTCGTCGGTGCTGATCTTGCTGACCTCGTCCGGTCCCGTGACCTTGTCGCCGACGATAAAGAAGCCGTCGCCGTCGATCATCGTGTCGAGGGGCTTGCCCGTGGGGGAGTAGTTCTTGGTGCTCATGTCGATGTCGATGGTGCCGATGGAAGCGCCGAAGCCGACCTGCGCGGGGTTGCGGCCGCCGGAGATGTCCGTGCCGTCCGAACCGCTGCGGGTGGTGGTGTAGAGCGCCTCGTTGAAGGTGTAGCGCGTGGACTTGTACGCCGTGGTGTTGACGTTCGAGACGTTGTTACCGATGACGTTCAGCGCGCTCATGTGGGCCTTGAGGCCCGAAACAGCCGCATACATGGAACCTGTCATAATTCTTTACACTCCTTTTTCCGACGTGCCGTCGGGAACCGCCGGTCGGGCGGTTCCCCATAGCATCCTCAAAAGGTCCTGCTACTTATAAAAGCACGGCTCCGTCAATATTTGTAAAAATGTTTTCCTTCATTTCCTCCTGCGACATCGTGGTGATGACTCTGCCGTAGGGGATGTTGACGATGAACGCCCGCGAATCGTCGAACGCGAGGATGTTGGTCGCACCCTTCTCCTGCGCCTTCTCGACGGAGGTCGCCAGACGGTCCATCAAAACCGGCGTCAATTCGATGCCCCGCTCCTCCGCGCGCTCAAGGGCGTGCTTGGAGAAGTTGACCGGCCGCTGCGCCGTCGTTCCGGGCATGCCGGCCGTCTTCGCCGCGCTCTCCTGCTGGAGCATCGCGCCGAACATCGGCTTCGCGCCCGTCGTCTTCTGCGGCTGCTGCGCCGCGGGGACACCCTGGTTCAATTGCCCGGGTCCCTGGATCTTGTTGATCATTGCTAGGCCTCCTTTCCTTAGCTTTTCCGTTGGTTTCCTGCTTCCTTACTTTTTCGCGCTCAGCCGAGCGCCCCGTCCTCGTCGGGAACGTGCGGGTCGCGCGAGCCGGTGTTCGTGCTCGTGCCGGTGTCCGTCGGCGCGACGGTCTCCGCCGCCGCGGCGGGGTTCGCCTGCCACGTGCTGCCTGCTTCGTCCTCCGAAACGTTCTTCGTGCGGATCTCCGGCAGTTTGCCGACCGCCATGATGTCGGTGAGGTAGTAGGGCGTGTCCTTGTCGTCGAGGAAAATGACCTGCTTGCCGTCCAGCGTACCCGTCGCCGTCACCGTGCCGAGCAGCTCCTTGACGTCCTTGCCGTCTTGCTGGCCGATCGTGACCTCCTTGCCCACCAGCGACGCCGCATAGCTGAGGCTCGTGGAGTCCGTGACGAGGGTGGAGAGGTTGGTGATCGCCTGAATGACGGACATCTGCACCATCTGGTTCATCATCTCGCTGGTGTCCGCGGTGTTGTCGATGCTCTGGTTCTGGAACTGCGCCACCATCAGCTTGAGAAAATCGTCCATCACGAGGTCGCTGCCGGCCTTCTTGTTGGTCGAGTTTTCCGCCACCTTGGAGCTTACCTGCGTGCCGATCACGCCGTTGAGGTCGAACGAAAAATCGCTCATGCTCAGATCCTCCTTTCTTTGTGATTTGCCGTGGTTTACCTGTCTTCCTCCGCGTCCACGAGGCCGAGCCGAAGCTGCTGCAGGAAGTCCTGCGCGCTGCTCTGCTCGCGGCGGCGGCCGTTTTGCTGTTGCTGCTGCTGACGGTTCTGCTCGTTCTGCCCGTCGGGGTTGAGGAACTGCTGCTGCGATTCCTCCGCGGGACGGACCTCCACCTGCACGTCGTTCTTGGCGTTCGACGCGAGCAGGTTCTGCAGATTGCCGGCACCGCGCTCCAGGAGGTTCGCCGCGCGCTCGGTCGAGGCGTGCAGCACGACGCTGAGCGCGCCGTTCTCGCCGCGGCTGATCTCGACCGTGAGCTTGCCGAGGTGCTCCGGCGTCAGCGTGACTTCGACGCGGTTCGCGTCGGCGCTGTTGACAATCACGCCGCCAAGCTCGTCCGCGAGCTGCTCGACGCCGCCCTCCGCCTCCAGCGGGACGGGGCGCGCGACCTCCGCGACCTTGACGACGGGGGCGTCCACCCGCTCAAAGAGCGGCGCCGCCTGCGCGCCTTGCGCGTCGTCCGTCCGTGTCTCTTCCGTCGGGGCGTCGTCCGTGCGCTGCACACGCGCCGCGTTTCGCTCCGCGTGCACCGCCTCCGGCGCCTTGCGTTCGCTCTGTTCGCTCTGCTGCGCCTCCTGTACGGGGGCGTCGGGTTCCTCCGGTCGGATCGCGTCGTCCGTTTCCTCCTTCGGCGCGTCGACGTCGTCCGTCTTTACCTCGCGCCGCGTCGGTACGGTCTCCCCGCGGGGCGCTTCCACCTCCGCGTTCCTCACTTCCGTTTCCGGTCCGGCAAGGGTCTCCGGCTGTACCTCGGGCATTTCGGACAACTCGACCGCCGCCTCCGCCTGCACCGGCGCCGCCGTCTCGACCGTCTGCTCCGGCAGCAGCTCCGCGTTCGCGTCCGACACCACCGTGTAGCGCGCGTCCGGCTGCGCCTGGAACATCATCGCCGCCGCGATGGCGTACTGCTCGTCGTTCACGGGCTTTTCCGCGTCCGTCGCCTCCTTCGCCTGTGGGGCGTCGTCGGTCTTGGACTGCTTCGCGTCCTTCGGGGCGTTCTTCGCGTCCGTCGTCCGCTTCTGCTGCACCATGCTGTCGAAATCAGGGCTGTCGGCGTCCTTGGGCGCCTTGGCGTTCGGGGCCGTCGTCGGCTGCGCCGCGGCATTCACCAGCATCTGGTCCATCATCGGGTTGTTCACTTCCATTTCTTTCACCTCCTTTCCGCTATTAATAGTATATGGATCATCCCGCCGCAATTGCCCTTCGGGCTGCGGTCAGGTCGTCCAACGCCTTTTCCTCCGCCTTTGCGGCGGCGGTATCGTACTCGCCGCGGCGGATCTCCTTGAGCTTTTCGATCGCGTGCGTCTCCTGTCGGGCCTCCACGACCTCCTGCCGCTTGGCCTCCAGCTCTCTGCGCCGCTGCGCGAGCAGCAGTTCTTCTCGCTGCAATCGCTGCTCCAACACCTGCTGGCCCGCTTCGTACTCCACCGCCTCTAGGTTGGTGAAGCCCGCCGCGCGCTTCTCCGCGAACTCCTCGTCATATGCCGCGAGCCTCGCGATCGCCTCGTCGCGGATCTTTTCCTGTGCGGCCGCGATCACCTGCGCCTCGGAAAGCTCCGCCATCAGCGAATCGAGCGCCTGCTGTTTGTAATTGAGCACCGGCTCAAGCTGAAATTGAAATCGTTTCACAGGCTCAGCCCCGCCCTTTCAGCGTTTTTCGGCGGCATGACGGTCATGCCAGGATCTTTTTCATCTGCTCGATGCACTCGTCGTAGGTGAACGCGGCGTGAATATCCTGCTTGAGAAACTCGTTGATGTCGTCGATCTTTTGCAGCGCGTAGTCGAGTTTGGGGTTGCTGCCGGGTTTGTAGGCGCCGATATTCACGAGGTCCGCGTTGCGCTCGTAGATGCTCAGGATGTCGCGCAGGCGGGAGGCGAGCTGTTGATGCTCGCGGTCCACCAGCTCCACCATCAGACGCGAGATGCTCGCGCCGACGTCGATGGCGGGATAGTGGTTCGCGGCGGCAAGGCGGCGAGAGAGCACGATGTGCCCGTCCAGAATACCGCGGACGGTATCGGCAATGGGGTCGTTCATGTCGTCGCCCTCGACGAGCACCGTGTAAATTGCGGTGATGGAACCCTTTTGGAAGTTCCCGCTGCGCTCCAAAAGCTTGGGAAGCTCGGCGTAGATCGACGGGGTATAGCCGCGCGCCACCGGCGGTTCGCCGATCGCGAGGCCGATCTCGCGCTGCGCCATGGAAAAACGCGTAAGCGAATCCATCATCAGCAGCACGTCGCAGCCCTGGTCGCGGAAGTACTCCGCGATGCCGGTCGCGACCGTGGGGCACTTCATACGCAGCATCGCCGGCTGGTCGCTCGTCGCCACCACGAGGATGGAACGCGCCATGCCCTCGGGACCGAGGTCCTTCTGCACGAACTCCAACACCTCTCGGCCACGCTCGCCCACGAGGGCGATGACGTTGATGTCCGCCTTGACCTCGCGTGCGATCATGCCCAAAAGCGTGCTCTTGCCGACGCCGGAACCTGCGAAAATGCCCATACGCTGACCTTTTCCTATGGTCAGCAGCCCGTCGATCGCTTTTATGCCAAACTCCATTTTCTCACGAATCGGAGGCCGCGTCAAGGGATTGATATAACTTCCGCCGACGCAATAGCTCTCGCCCTCTTCGAGCGGGCCTTTGTCGTCGATGGGCTGCCCGAGCGCGTTGATGATGCGCCCTTTGAGGTGCATCCCCACCTTCAGCTCAAGCTGCCTGCCCGTGTTGCGGACAAAGTTGCCCGCGGAGATGCCGTTCATCTCGGAATACGGCATGAGCAGGATGTGGTCGTTTTTAAAGCCGACGACCTCAGCGGAAACCTGGCGTCCCGTTTCGTCGCTGTAGATGCGGCAGATGTCGCCGACGGCGGCCTTGGCGCCGCTCGCCTCGATGGACATGCCCACGATGTTTTCGATCTTGCCCGTGTGACTGATCGTCTCTGCCTGCTGGACTTGTTTGATCGCGTTACGGAACATATCGGCCGTTTCTCCTAATTATCCTCCAAGACGACGCCGTCGAGGACTTCCTTGATGTTCTCAAGCTGCGTCGAAACGCTGGCGTCGTAGATGACGTCGGGCAGCTCCACGATGCAGGTGCCGCTCTCCTCGTCCGGCATGGGGATCACGCGGACGCGGTCGGCGATGTGGCTCAGCGCCGCGGTCAGCTCCGGCACGGTGTAGGCCTTGCCGCCCACGTCGCAGTCCGAGACGTAAACGTGCGCCCATTCGCAGCGCTTGTGCGTATCGGTCGCGGCGTCCACCATGCGGAGGATGATGTCGCTGGAGTTCTTGAGGCTGACGTGGATGATCTTCTCGGCGATGGCGACGGCAAGGTCCTTGAGTTCCTCGCGGCTGTCGTCGAGCACCTTGTCGCGCGCACGCGCCGCAGCTTCCAGAAAGCCCTCGATGCCCTTGATCTGTTCGAGCGCCATGCGCTCGCACTCCTCCTTGCCCTCCTGCATCGCCTGCGCCATGCCTTCGGCATAGCCGCGGCTGTAACCCTCGTCCTTCGCGTCCTTCTTCGCCGCTTCCACCTGCTCGGCAAATTCGGCGCGGAGCTGGTCCTTGTATTCCTGCGCTTCCCGTCGCGCGTCCTCAAGGATGGCTTCCGCCTGGATCTTCGCGTAACCGAGCGGGTCGGTCTCCGGCGTCGGCTCGGGAGGCGGCGCGTCCTCCGCCTCGACGGCGGGCGCAGGCGCGATCTCCTCGGGTTCCTCCTCGGGCGGCGGCGCCTCACGCGGCTTCTTCGCCTCCACCTTCAGCTCCATGGCGGGCTTGAACACGTAATCGCTTGCCTCGCCGCCGTTTTGGAAGCTCTTGAATATCCTAGGCAATGATATCGTCCTTTCCGCCCTTCATAATGACGATCTCGCCCTGCTCCTCGAGGCCGCGGATGATGCCCACGATGCGGCTCTGCGCCTCCTCGACGTCCGTCATACGGACGTTCGTGGTGATCGCGAGGTCGTCGCGGATGCTCTCCGCCATACGGCTGGACATGTTGCCGAAAAGCTTGTTCGCGACCTCCTGATTCGCCGCCTTGAGGGCAAGCACCAGATCCTTCGGATCGCAGTCGCGTACAAAGCGCTGCACGCTGCGGTCGTCCATGGTAACGATATCCTCGAAAACGAACATGCGCTTGCGGATCTCGTCCGCCAGCTCCTCGTTGCGAGAACTCAGGCCGTCGAAGATGGACTTCTCGCTCGAACGGTCGATGTTGTTCATCACGCTCGCGACGAAGTCGATGCCGCCGACCTTGACGTTGCTGTTGCTGACGAAAATGTTGTCGAAACGTTTCTGCATTTCGCTTTCGATGATCTTGATGGCGGTCGGGGAGGCGCTGTCCATCTGCGCCATGTTCTCCACGACCTTGATCTGGCGGCGTCCTTCGAGCTGTTCGATGACCGCCGCCGCCTTCTCCGGCGCCACATACGACAGCACCAGTGCGATGGTCTGCGGCCGCTCGTATTGGAGCGCCGTGAACAGGTCCTTCTCGCGCGCCTTGTTGAGGAAGGCGAACTCCCTGTTCTTGAGGGATTTGGTGACCTTGGCGAGCAGCTCGTTTGCCGTCGCGCCGCCGAAAGCCTTTTCCAAAACCGATCGTGCATACTCAAGGCCGCCTTCGGTGACCGCCTTGTTCATCATGCACATCTGGTAGTACTCGTTGAGGACTTCCTCGGTGGTCTCCGCGTCGAGGAATCCGAGCTTCGCGACCTCGATGGTGACCTGTTCGATCTCCTCCGGATCCATGTGCTGATAAAGGAGCGAGGCTTTGTCCGTGCCGAGCGCGACGATGACCGCCGCGGCCGCCTCCTGCGCCGCCGGCTCCTGCTCCGCCATTTGCGGTTGCGAGGGCGTCGGGTCGGCGGGTGGTGTCGCGCTC
>CAMVGI010000076.1 GCA_947166955.1 uncultured Clostridia bacterium
CGTCCAGGGCGACGCGTATGGAGTACGATTTTGTGACCCGCGTTGCGGAAAGCGAGTTCTATCTTCAGCGCGCCGGAGCGATGTGAGTTCGGTCGCTGACCCACTATCAGACCCAGAACGGAAAATGAGCGGGCGGAAGCTGTGGACAAGTTAGCAACTTTCCAAACTTTTCGTGGACAAAATATCACGAAAACGATGGATAATCACGGATTTTCTGATTTTTCAGTAGCTCATAACCCAGAGGTCGGAGGCTCGAGTCCGGCCACCAGCTCCAAAAAATCTCCGAAAATCAATGATTTTCGGAGATTTTTGATTCTAAAAGTTGCAAAAACGATTTTCTCAAAACTCGTAACGAAGCGGCTGCGGTTCGCCGCAAGGATTTTGCGCCGCCCCAGCGGTCAAACCACCGCGTCCAGCGCCTTTTTTACCTCTGCCTTGATCTTCTCATAGCTGTCGCCGGGGCGCGCCTCAAAGAGCTTGTCCGCTCCGGCATAGATCGTCGGGACGTAATAGTAGTCGGTGTAGCGGCCCGCCGCCTCGCTTTCGCGCTCCTCCTCGATCCACTCGACCGCGACGCCGCGGTAGGCGGGATTCTCCTCGCGCAGCTCGTCCAGCGCGCGGCGCGCCTTGTGGCAGTAGGGGCAGTTGTCGAGGTGCAGGATCGTGAGCATTTTCTCTGCGCTTTTCCACTCGCCGCCGAGCATCAGCATCTTGTCCCGGTTCCGCGCGATCTCGCCGTGCTCGATGCGCTCGTCCCACTCCTCGGGCGGCACGGCATCATAGGAGATGTTGATGTGCTCCTGCCGGCAGCCCCACAGCTCCAGCAGCGTCGCGTTGATGCGCTCCGCGACCTTGCGCACGGTCTCGTCGTCCTTGGGGAAGCCTTTGATGGCAATATAGGGCATGGGGTGACCTCCTTTATCGTTATGAATCAAAAAAGCTTATCTGCGGGAAACGCTCCGGCAGCTCCTGCATGAAGCGGAAACAGTCCTCTGGCTCACAGAGGATACCGTGCTCCTCGCAGACGCCGCGAAACAGCTCCATAAGCTCCTTCGCGCGCGGGCTCGGCAGTTCGTAGGCACTTCCGTACCGCTCGATATAGCGTTCCTTCACGCCCGGAAAGTGCTTGTCCAACGCCGCGTAAAAGTATTCCCGGCTGCCCTCGCGGAGCGTCAGGCCCATGTCAAAGCAGACGATCCCCGTCACGCCCACGCGGACGCACTCGCTCAGAATCGCCGCGACGTTCTCCTCCGTATCGTTGATGAACGGCAGAATGGGCGTCAGCCAAACGACCGTCGGGATGCCGCGCTCTCGCATGGTTTCCAGGACCTCTATCCGCCGCTTTGTGTTGCAGACGTTCGGCTCAAGGAGCGCGCACAGCGCGTCGTCGTAGGTCGTGAGCGTCATTTCCACCACGCACTTGGCGGTCTTGTTGATCTCATCGAGCAGGTCAAGATCGCGGAGGATGCGGTCAGACTTCGTCTGGATCGCCAGGCCGAAGCCGTTGTCCCAAATGATTTCGAGGCACCTCCGCGTGAGAGCGAGTTCTTCTTCGCAGTGCATGTAGGGATCGGACATGGAGCCGGTGCCGATCATGCACTTTTTCCTCTTGGACTTCAGGGCCTTTTCCAGAAGCGCGGGGGCGTTCTGTTTGGCCTCGACGTCCTCGAACGGGTGCGTGAACTGATAGCAGCGGCTCCTGCTGTCGCAGTAGACGCAGCCGTGCGTGCAGCCGCGGTAGAGGTTCATGCCGCAGCGCCCGCCGCTCGTGGCGAGGATTCCTTTTACATCGACAAAGTGCATAGTGTACGCTCCGGTGAGTGGGATGGTGCTGGAAAAGCTTAGAGGCAAGGCAGGATATGGGGGGGGAATCCCCTTTGTTTTGGCATTTCTCTACTGCATGACCACTTCCATCAGCTTTTGATAGCTGTCCACCACATCGTATACAACATCGGCACCGCTGATCTTCTCAAAATGCTTCCGCGCGCAATCAATTTTTGCCTGTTCGACCGGCGAGATATGGTTGAACGTCAGCGTGTCGTTCGTTCCCTTGGTTTCGGCAACAAAGTAGATATGCTTGACCGTTCCCTCGTAAAATGCGATTGCCCAGTCGGGATTGTATTTGCCGACCGGCGTTGGGATAAAGAAACCGCTCGGCAGCTTCACATATACCGATACGCTCGGATTCTTGTCCAATTCGGAAACAAAATCAAGCTCGTTTTTAGAGTCGCAGACAACGTGGTCGTACAAATGCCGCGTAGTCTTCATCGCGTTGACACCCAGCTTGCCGCGAATCGTCGGCTCGGTGAAGATTTCTTCATCATAGTGCCTGTCGAGTGCGTCGTATGTAATATGCTTAACGATGATGGTAGCCTTCTCATCGTTGATGATAGCGGCAGCCTTGATGATGAAATCCTCTGGATTGTCCTTGAATTGGACGAACACCTGCGGCTTGACGCCTTGCAGAATGGCGACAATATCCTTTCGTGTCAGTTTGGTTTCTTCGACCAGCTTTCCAACCAGATCATACTTGACGCCGCGGCTCGCAGTTACCTGATGCTGCTTGTCCGGGGTACGGCTTTCGATTTTTGCAAAAGCTTCACCGGTGCGCAAAGCATCCTTGGATTGGATCGACTCCATTTCGCCGGTTTCCACCTTGAAATAGATTTTTGATACCCTAAGCTTATCATCCAATGCCGTGATTGCGTTCTTGATCAGCTCGTCCGCTTTAAAGTCCACGACATAGACGGACTTCGTGTTGATCTTCGACCACAGGGCCTGGAATTCCGCTTTTTTGAAACGCTCCTCGTCAAAGGTGAGCGTAATATCGTTTTTGCGGGCGTTTTCAGGCTTCGTTGCATTTTCGCTGTAGACGGAATCAAGAATGCGGATGATAGAATCCAACGAGCCTGCCACTTCTTCGGCGACCTTTACGCTGCCATTTGCCTTGTCCGCATAATACTTGTCGGTCAGAGTGCCAGCCTTGTCGATATAGCCCTGCATTCGCAGGTCGAGCCAAATCTCCCGCGCCGTATCGGCGGTGATGACTTCTGCGTTTCCGTCGGCGTCGGTAATCGTTTTTCCCTCGAACAGCTCCGGCGTGACCGCGCGTGGACGGTTGCCAATCGCCTCGGCAAGCTCGGATTGCAGCCCCTTGGCGAAGCTCTCGTAGCTCTCACTCGCGATGACGGTGAGCACGTTGACGTTGTGAACGTCGTCGCCCAGTACACCGGCATCCATGCGCTCTCCATCCTGATTGACGCACAGACGCAGCCCGCGGCCAACCTCCTGACGTTTGCGCACCTCGCTTCCGCTCTGCTTGAGCGTGCAGATCTGGAACACGTTCGGGTTATCCCAGCCTTCGCGCAGGGCGGAGTGGGAGAAAATAAAGCGCACCGGCGACTTCTTCGGATCGCGCTCCAACAGCAGCTCCTTGTTCTTCATAATAAGGTCATAGGCGTTAATGTCGTTCGAGAGCTTCGCCTTTTTATCATCGCCGGTGACCGTGTTGACGATATGCCCCTTCTTGTCAATGGAGAAATAGCCCGCGTGGGTGTCGGATGCGTTGATGGCATTCAAATAGTGGAGATAATCCTCGTCCCCGATGCTGAGTTGGAGCGAACCCACCACATCGTCATATTCTTCCTCAAACATATCGGCAAAGATGCCGTTATAAGCCTGCCCGTCGGCGCCGTAGCACTTATAATGCGCCACCTCGTCGATGAAGAACAGAGACAGCACCTTGATGCCCTTGCGGAAAAGCTGGCGTTCCCGGTCGATGTGCGAAAGAATGGTCTCGCGGATCTGGATACGGCGCAGCTGCTCCTCGCTGACCTTGCCGATCACATCCCCAGCATAGAGCTTGATACCGTTTACAAACTCCACCGAATCGTCGCGTCCGTCAATGGATTTGACGGTATACCCGTTTTCGTACTCGGACAGATTGCCGGAATTATCAAAAACCCTGTATCCTTCGCCCACCGTTTTCGTAACCTTGCGAAGCCCTTTGGCGCCCATACAGTCAAATTGGATCGTGGCAGTCGGATTTGCTTTAGACAGATTGACGCTCTGCAAATAGACATAGCCCTCCGTGCCGGTGGTTCCGACCTCGGTGATGCCCTTGACCGCGATTTTCTTCACCAACCGCTTGTTGTACGCTTCCATAGCGTCCAGACGGTAAACCATGTTATAGATGCTGTCTGACTTGTGCGTCGCCGAGTAGCGCAGCGTGATCATGGGGTTGAACTGCTTCAGATTCTCCTTGGTCTGCTTGCCCTCCACGGACTGTGGCTCGTCGATAATGAGGATCGGGTTGGTTTTGGCGAGGATGTCAATGGGGCGGCGGGAGCGGAATTCATCCAGCTTCCGATACAGCTTGCGCGCGTTTTCGCTTTTCGCGTTAAACGCCTGCGAGTTGACGATCATGACGTTGATGGCGCTGTCGGAGGCGAAGCGGTCAATCTCCGTCAGGCGGGCGGAGTTGTAGATGAAGAAGCGTATCTTCTTCCCGTATTCCTCCGCAAAATGCTCCTGCGTCATCTGGAAAGATTTGTAGACGCCTTCGCGGATGGCGATGCTCGGCACGACCACAATGAACTTGCTCCACCCGTAGTGCTTGTTGAGCTCATACATGGTTTTGATGTAGGTATAGGTTTTGCCGACGCCGGTTTCCATCTCGATGGTCAGGTTGTATCGGCCCATCAGCTCGGCGGACGGTTCGATCTGGTTGGAGCGCTGGATCTTCCGGATGTGCTCCAAAATCTCGCCGTCGCCCAGCTCCCGCACGATTGGCTCGTTGCGCCAGCCGGTAAATTCCAGCTCTGCCAGCTGGTCTGCCTGACCCTCGATCTCGTCCGACTTGGTATAATCCACCACCCCGCGATCCATGCGATAGGTGGGCGTAAGGTATGGCTGACCGGCAAAGACGTCAACGACCGCCTTTGCTGCCTCGGCTTGAAATTTTTGGTGTTTGAATTGGAGTTTCACGTCAGGACTCCTTTGTTACTTTTATTATCTCGGGATTATCTGTTCTTACAATACGAATCATGACAACAGGAAACTCCTGCTCCGCCCCAATACCACCGACAATTTTTTGTTTTTCTACGGCACAAAAAACCCAAAAGCCAGCTTCTTCGAGCTTTTTCAATTCGTCATTTAGCTCAAATCCCAAAACAACACGACCACCGGGATCCAAAAAGTCATCGTAGTCCATATACTCATGTATTTGCTGTATAAAATCGCCAAGCATAGTGGCCTCTTCTTTTGATTTTGGCTCATCATGATCAAATGTCAACCCGCAAGAGCCTACGACATAGTGAAGCAATTCCTTGCCAGATGACACTTTTTGGAGGGGAATATCTTGATATGCTTGTTGGTGATATATCCTTAATGGCTCAATTTTTGGAGTCTTTGGTGTCTCCTGTGAGAAATTAGAACCACTTTCAATTAATCTATACCATCTGTCTCGATGCTCTATGAGCTCCTTTTCAGAAAAGCGAATACCCTTGGGGTGCCGCGGATCATACTGCCGGACTTCTGCGTGGCAATCAAAGCAAAGAGGAATAGCATTTTCGTAATTATCTGTTCCGCCGTCAGATTGCGCTTTAATATGATGAACCTCCATGTTGTTTCCGCAAAACTTATGGCAAATGCAGCAACAACGACCACATGCTATCATTGCTTTTTCTTTTACTGATTCGCTAAATGGCATATCAAATCACCCTCACCTTTGTATCCGGCGCGAGCATGGCAAATATCTCCTCCACGTTGATCTTCTCGGGGCTGCTGGCAAAGCTGCTGTCGCGGAAGACCGCGCGGAGCGGATTGCGGCGGGCAATTCCCTTAATAACGCTCTCCGGTACATTGCTGTCAAAACAGGCAATCAGGGCATCGCGCACGCCAAGCTCGGCGTCGCCGGGCGCGTATGTGTGTACCGTGCAGCCGTCGACGGTCTCGCTGTGATAGGGCAGAGAGAGCGGAAGCCCCCAATCGAGCAGACAGCCGAACAACAGATCGAGGTCGCAGCGGTCCGGCTTGATGTTGGACTCCATGCCCGTCAGCATCTCCTGCGTGTACTCGCCAGCGCTGTAATAGACATCTTCCATGTTGGTGTCGTCCACCTTGAAAACGCGGAAGCCGACATCGAGGTCTTGCGTGGTCAGCGGATTTTCTGCTTTGATTTTAGCACCGGCTCGACGTATGCGCTCTTTTCCTATTTCGCAGATATTCCTATATCCTTTCTTATGTGCTTCACTGTTCTCGTCTGTTTTTTCAGGAAATTGCACCATAATGAACTTCCGATGTCCGCCTTTCTCTGCATTGAATCGCATTACTGCATGTGCAGTGGTTGCGGAGCCAGAGAAAAAGTCAAGAATAATTGCATCCTTGGTGTTTTCAACGAGTGAAATAAGATACTTTATCAGTTCTGTTGGCTTGGCGAAATCAAAGGGGATACCTATCTCAGACAATTCCTTTGTGGCCAATCTGTTTTCCCACTTTCCAATGAAATCGACAGGAACCATTCCCTCATCTTGCCTGTCAGATAACCAGATTTTTGTGTAGATGTTCCATTTTGCTGGATTTCCATCTGAATTAATCAATACCCCTTTTGACTCCTTAAACGCTATGTTGCCTTTTTTCTTTTCTTCAAGGTATCTTTCTTGACTCCAACGCCAGCAACCATCTGTATCTAAAGGCCGAACCATCGCTCCATCCGCTTGCTCTTC
>CAMVGI010000077.1 GCA_947166955.1 uncultured Clostridia bacterium
GCCCGCGACCGCCGCGCCGCCGGCAAGGCCGGTCAGGCCCAGCACGGCGCAGATCGCGGCCGACGAGATCGGCAGCGTCAGCGCGACGCCGACGAGCACGGAAACGGCGATCCCCATCCAGAACGGCTGCAGCTCGGTGCTTCTCATAATGAGGATGCCGAACGCGTTCGCCGCCGCGCCGATGGGCGGCGCGATCCATTTTGCGAGCGCGACGCCCGTGAGAATGGTTACGGCGGGCGTGACCAGAATATCGACCTTCGTCTCCTTGCTCACCGCCTTGCCGCACTCCGCGGCGACGATGGCGATAATCAGCACCGCGAGCGGGCCGCCCGCGCCGCCCTCGGCGTTCGCCGCCCAGCCGACCGCCGCAAGCGAAAAGAGCACCATTGGGGGCGCCTGGAGCGCGTAACCGATGGCGACCGCCATCGCGGGGCCGGAAACCTTCATCGCGTAATCGCCAATGTCGGTCAAAAAGGGCACGCCGAGCTGCGCGCCGAAGGTCTTGATGATCGTGCCGATGAGCAGCGAGCAGAACAATCCCTGCGCCATCGCGCCGAGCGCGTCGATACCGTAGCGCTTTGCGGAGAACTCGATGTTCTTGCGTTTGAGGAAAGACTTGATATCCGCCATGCCGCACCTCCTAATAATAGAAAACCTCACAGGTGTCTTGACACCTGTGAGGTCACTATAGCGGGAAAGCGCGCGCCTGTCAATTGAGGTTTCGCAACATATCCATCAATAATAAGAAACTATGCCTGCTGCTCAAAGAGGACCCCCAGCTCGTGCAGCGTCTTCCGCACGCGCTCGTACGCCGCCTCGTCGGGGCAGGAGACCGTGTGCAGGTGGACGCCTTCGGTCAAATCGGACAGCGGGCGCGCGTCGGACTGCGCGCAGCGGTCAAGGAACTCGCGCACGTCGTAGCGGCTTTTCAGATGCAGCGCGCCGGTGAGTTCCCCGTAAACGGGATGCTCCACGATCACGTCGAGCACGGTGCAGCCCTGGTCGACGATGGCGTTCAGCTCCGATTCCATCTCCGCGTCGCTGTGGCGGCAGGCGAGGCGGCGCAAAATACCCTCCTCCCCGCGGCGCAGCACATAGCCCCGCGGCGTGGCGGAGATGTCCTCGCCGCCTGCGCGCAGCAGCGCAACGTCGCCCACGATGACCTGACGGCTGACGCGGTAACGCTCCGCGAGCGCGCTCGCGCTCAGCGCCTCCTTTGCTTCGCGCAGCGCCTTCAACACGGCTGCGCGGCGCTCCTCCGAACGCATCTCAATACTCGTAGATGCTGCCGCCGACGAACTCGCGCACGAGGGAGTTCTTCGGCACGTACGGCGTCGTGAGCGGCGGGACCGAGCGGACGACCTGCATCAGATCGGTCAGGCCGTGCTGTTCGACAAACTCGTCGTCGAGCTGCTCGTGGAACTCGGGCAGCTCCAGCAGATACTTCGAGAGGATGCACGGCTCGTAGTCGTGGAACGTGTCGATGTGGATCTGCGCGTTGCCCTTGTTGGGCTGGATGTAGTTCAGCTCGCCGCGGTCGACGCTCTGCGCGCGCTCGATCGTGCTGCGCAGCGTGTGCCCGCGCCCGAGCAGGTCGCGGATCATGCGGCGCGCCACGCGGAGCTGTTCGGGGTTGATGATGTGGTCCTCGTGCGTAATGATGCGCGTGCGCGGCGCGACGTAGATACCCGTGTACTCGCCCTTCAAAAGGTCGAGGATCAGCGGGTTGAGCATGTGGATGCCCTCGGCGATGACGATGCCGTCCTTATCGCCCTGAAGCGTCTTGTGCCCGCCGACGCCGCCGCTCTTGAAGTCGTAGATCGGCGCCTCCACGGTCTCGCCGTCGGCGAGGCGCAGGATGCAGTCGGCAAGCTGGGTGCGGTCGACGCAGTAGGGCGACTCCCAGTCCGTCGCCTCCGGCGGACGCTTGTCGAGCGGCAGGAAAAAGTTGTCCATGCTCACGAGCGCAACGGGGACGCCCATATTCTCAAGATACGTTTTCAGGCGCATCGCGGTCGTGGTCTTGCCGGAGCCGGAAGGCCCCGTCAGGCAGACGATGGGCTTGGCCTCCTTATTGTGCAGGATCTTCGCCGCCGCGGTACTGATCTTGTCGCGATAGACCTCCTCGCAGTGCAGCACGAAACGGTTTTGGTCGTTCATCGACTCGGTGATGTCTTCTATATCGATCACGCGCATGGTTGATTCTCCTTTCTGCTTTTATCCCGCCCGCGGGAAGCTATTTGCTCGCCGTGTTGCCCGAGCCGGCAAGCTCCGGCAGCTTCGTCGCCTTGACGGCGACCTCAAGTGCGATCTTCATCATGTTGGTAAACGTGGTCTGGCGCTCGTCGGCGTTCAGCTCCTCGCCGGTGACGAGGCTGTCCGAGATCGAGCAGATCGCAAGCGCGCGCTTGTGCGTGTACGCCGCGTTGCAATAGAGCGCCGCCGCCTCCATCTCCACCGCGAGACAGCCCATCTTCGCCCAGTCCATCGTGGACGCCGCCGCGTTGTAAAAGACGTCGGACGAAAACAGGTTGCCCACGGGCATGCGCACGCCGATCTCGTCCGCCGCTTCGAGCGCAAAGCGCAGCAGGTCGTAGTTGCAGATCGGCGCAAACGTGCCGGGCAGGCGGTATTGGTCGGCAAAATGCGAATCGGTGCAGGCGCCCATGCCCGCCACCACGTCGCGCAGCTTGAGGTCGGCGGAGATCGCGCCGGCGGAACCGATGCGCAGGATATTGTCCACGCCGTAGGCCGTGAACAGCTCATAGGAATAGATGCCGATGGACGGGCAGCCCATGCCGGACGCCATCACGGAAACGGGCGTGCCGTTGTAGGTTCCCGTGTAGCCGTGGATGCCGCGCACGTTGTTGACGAGCTTCGCATCCTTCAAAAACGTCTCGGCGATGAACTGCGCGCGCAGGGGATCGCCGGGCATGAGGACGGTCTTCGCGAACGCGCCTTTTTCGGCGCTGTTATGCGGAGTAGCCATTGATCGAGCCTCCTTTTATTTTTCCATGGCCTTCACGGCCTTGACGATGCGGGATGTGCCGAGGCGGTCCGCGCCGAGCGCGAGGAAATCCTCCGCGTCCTTGAGATCGGCGATGCCGCCGGCGGCCTTGACCTTCTTGCCGGGGGTGTGCTCGACCATGAGCTTCACGTCCTCGCGCGTCGCGCCGCCGCCGGCGAAGCCGGTCGAGGTCTTGATGTAGTCGGCGTTGGACTTCGCCACCGTCTCGCAAAGCTTGATCTTTTCCTCCTCGGTGAGCAGGCACGTCTCGATGATGACCTTCAGGATATGCCCGTGACAGGAGACCTTGATGCTGTTGATCTCCTGCAAGACAAGGTCGTAACGCCCCTCCTTGACCCAGCCGAGATTGACGACCATGTCGATCTCGCTCGCGCCGTCGGCGACGGCGGTCTCCGCCTCCATGCACTTGATGCCGGTGGTGTTGTAGCCGTTCGGGAAGCCGATAACGGTGCAAACGGCAAGCTGGTTCTCGCCGAAGTGCTGCTGCTCGGCAATATAGCGCGCGGCGCGGGCGACGTAGGTCTCGGGGATGCAGACCGACGCGCAGTTATACTTCATGCCGTCGTCGCAGATCTGGCGGATCTCCTCCCATGTCGCGCCCTGCGCGAGCAGCGTGTGGTCGACGTGCTTCAAAATCTCTTTAACGTCCATTGGCAGTTCCTCCTCTTGTTTTTCGGACACATTATAGAATAGTATAGCAGAAAGCCGCGCATTTGTCCATACGGGAATTGGGCGGGATGCACAAAAGCGCAGGGCGAAAGCCCTGCGCTTTTCCGATGGCGTTATTTCGCGGGAAATCCGCTTTTTGCTTACTTGAAATACCGCTTGAGCATGCCCTCGAGCGCCTTGCCGTGGCGCGCCTCGTCGCGCGCCATCTCGTGGACGGTATCGTGAATGGCGTCGAGATTGTTCTTCTTCGCGCAGGCGGCGAGGTCGAACTTGCCCTGCACCGCGCCGTACTCGCAATCCACGCGCCACGCGAGGTTTTTCTTGGTGCTGTCGGTCATGTTGACCTCAAGGTCGCTGCCGAGAAGCTCGGCAAACTTCGCGGCGTGCTCGGCCTCTTCGAACGCGGCCTTTTCCCAATAGAGGGCGATCTCGGGATACCCCTCGCGCGCCGCGACGCGCGCCATGCAAAGATACATGCCGACCTCGCTGCACTCGCCGGTGAAGTTGGCCTTGAGCTGCTCGAAGATGTACTTCTTGGTCTCTTCGTCAATGTCGGGATTGTTCTTGACCGTCTTGGCATAGACGCCGAACTCATGTGTCGCCGCAAGCGCCTGGCCTTCCTTCTGCTCGGCAAACTTGTTCGCGGGCGCCTTGCAGACGGGGCAGGCCTCGGGGGGATTCTCGCCCTCGAACACATAACCGCAAACGGAACATACCCATTTCTTCATCGCCGTGTCCTCCTGTGTCAAAAAATTCAAGGCTTCGCTTGTGTTTGCAGTATAGCATGAGCGGGCGGTTTTGGCAAGGAAAAAAGCGCGCCCGCCCCGCCTGAAACAAGGCGAAGCGGCGCGCGGCAAAACGTATGGTTTTCAGCGGTTTCAGGCGCGCGCGCCCGCGCGGTCCAGCGCGGCGCACAGCGACGGCGCGGCAAGCGCGCACACGGCGATCTTCAAAAAGTCGCCCGGGAGATAGATGATCATGCCGCTTTTCAGTATCTGCCAAAGCGTGACGCACTTGACGAGATATGCGTTGCAAATGACGCCCGTATCCGGCCCGCCGCTGAGATCCAGCACGCCCAGCCCCGCGAGGCAGGCGAGCGCGACCCGTTTGGACGAGCGCTCGCGCCCGGTAAGCCTGCCGATCACATACGCCGTGGGGATCAAACCGACGAGGAAACCGAACGTCGGGTTGAACACATACTGAAAGCCGCCGCCCGAAGCAAAGATCGGCACGCCGACGAGCCCCAGCAGCACGTAGACCGCCTGCGAAAGCGCGCCGAGCTTCGCGCCCAGCAGCACGCCCGCGAGCGCTGTGAACAGAAATTGCAGCGTGATGGTCGAGATGCCCAGCGGGATGCGGATAAACGCGCCCACCGCGGTCAGCGCCGCGAACAGCGCGACAAGGATCGTGTCTTTCGTTTTCATAGTAAACCCCCCGTTTCTATGTATACGGTAGCACAATCGGCCGCGCTTGTCAATATTTTCTTTTTGAGGGTTTACTATCAAGTTCTCCCTTGCGTTTATCAAGGCTGTCTGATACAATATATAGTTGTTATTCTGCTTCGGAGGTATCTGTCATGGTCAAAATCGCCCCCTCCATCCTCTCCGCGGACTTCGCGCATCTCGCGCGGGACATCGGGAAGATCGCGTCCGCCGACTACGTCCATGTGGACGTGATGGACGGCATGTTCGTGCCGAACATCACCATCGGCGTCCCCGTCGTCAAGTGCATCCGCCCGACGACCACGCTGCCGCTGGACGTACACCTGATGATCGAGCGGCCCGTGCGCTACGTCGAGCAATTCTGCGACGCGGGCGCGGATCTCGTCACCTGCCACGTTGAGGCGGACGAGGGCGTGAACATCCGCGCCGCGCTTGACAAGATCCATGCCAGGGGCAAGCGCGCCGGCGTCGTGCTCAAGCCGAAAACGCCCGCGGAGGCGGCGCTGCCGTTCCTCGGCGCGTGCGACATCGTGCTGGTGATGACCGTCGAGCCGGGCTTCGGCGGACAGAAGTTCATGGCGGACATGATGCCAAAGGTCGAGCGCATCCGCGGCTGGATCGACGAGCAGGGGCTTGATTGCGAGCTGGAAGTGGACGGCGGCGTCGATCTCACCACGCGCGAGGCGTGTATCAAAGCGGGCGCAAATGTTCTCGTCGCGGGAAGCGCCGTCTACGGAGCCGATGACATTCCGGCGCGTATTGCCGCGCTTCGCGGCTGATTAGTCCTATATTGTATGGATACTATTTAGCATATTTGTTTTCGCCCTTTTTGTTGCAATTCTTTTAGTAAACCATAGTTAGAGGTCGGTTGTTATGGAATATTTTCCCGCGGCGCTGGAGGCGCTGGTGGAACAGTTCGCGCGGCTGCCCGGCGTCGGCGGCAAGAGCGCGCAGCGTTTGGCGTTTTATGTGCTCAGTCTCACGGAGGAGGAGGCAGGCGCCTTTGCCGACGCCATCGTCAAGGCGAAGAAGACGGTGACGTTCTGCCCCGTCTGCCGCAACCTGACGGACGGCGGGCTGTGCCCCATCTGCTCGTCGCCCAAGCGGGACGAGGCGACCATCTGCGTCGTCGCCGATCCGCGCGACGTGGTCGCCATCGAACGCTCGCGCGAGTTTTCGGGCCGCTATCACGTGCTCCACGGCGTGATCTCGCCGATGAACCACGTGGGGCCTGACGATCTGGAGATCAAGCCGCTCATCGACCGCGTGGCAAAGGGCGGCGTGAGCGAGGTCATCATGGCGACGAACCCCGACACCGAGGGCGAAGCGACGGCGATGTACCTCGCGCGGCTCTTGAAGCCCTTCGAGGTCAAGGTGACGCGCCTCGCCTACGGCATCCCCGTGGGCGGACACCTCGAATTTGCCGACGACGCGACGCTCATGCGCGCGCTGGAGGGGCGGCGCGAGATCTGAAACGGGCGGTATAAAAAACCGACGTGCTTTTGCACGTCGGTTTTTTTCAAGTTGTTTTTGCTTTACTGAGCCT
>CAMVGI010000078.1 GCA_947166955.1 uncultured Clostridia bacterium
GCCCATGTTCTCCCGCGTCTTTTCCAGCACCTCGTCGGATACGGCGACGCCCTGAGCGTAGAGCTTTTTCATCGCCGCGTCGCCGGGGGTGAGATACATCAGCAGGAAGGTCAAAAAGCTGACCGCAAGCATGATCCAGCAGAGGTGCAGCAGACGCTTTCCGATGTACTTTCCCATGTGCGCGCGCACCTCCTTAAAACGCCCAAGAGGCGGGACCGGCGCGCAGCGCGCCGGTCTCGCCTTTCGAGATCCTGATTTTTGTCGTTATTTCCGGTTCAGTTCTTGTCCGTCGCGGCGTTCACGCCGTAAAAGTCGAACGGGCAGTTCTCCGCGATGCCGCTCACGCCGTTCGCGGTCACCGTGGTCTTGTTGAAAAGGCCCACATAGCCGAACGCGTTGTCGTCGATCGTCATCTGCACGATCTGATTGGCGAGCTGCGCGCGCTTCGCGGCGTCCGTCTCATACTGGAGCTGGTCGATCAGCGCCTCGCTCTCCGCGGTCGGGAATCCCGCCTTCGCCCACTTGCAGTTCTGACGATAGAGCGCGTTGACGGCGTAGTAGGGGTCGCCCGCCTTGTCCGCGATCATGCAGTAGAGCGCGACGTCGTAATCGCCGGTGGCGACGTAGGTGGCGTCGGGGTCCTCCTGCACGGTAAGGACCGCGTCGATGCCGACATTTTTGAGCTGCTCCTGCATCAAAAGCGCGATGGAGTCGAGCGAGCGCGCGGCGTAGTAGCAGATGTTGAGCGTCAGCGGCTTACCGTTTTTCTCATAGAAGCCGTTTGCGCCGAGGGTGTAGCCGTCCGCTTCCAGAGCGGCCTTCGCCTTCGCGGCGTCGGGAGCGGGCTTGGCGACCTTGCCATAGGGCGCGTTCGCGCCGAACGGGCCGACGGCGGGGGAGACCGTGCCGCCGAGATAGGCGGCGATGGCGGCACTGTCCACCGTCAGGTTGATCGCCTCGCGCACCTTGTCGTCGAGGCGGGTCTTGTTGAGCACGTAGAACTGCAGGCGCGTCGCGGGGATCTCCGTGAGCGTGTAGGTCGCGGGATCGGCGGCGTAGATCTGCTTCGCGGCGGCGGTGACGCTGGTGTAGCCGTCGATGTCGCCCGTCTGCATGGCGTTCAGCTTCGTTTCATCGTCCTGCATGTAATAGAAGGTCGCGCCGTCGAGCTTGACGCCGCCGTTCCAATAGGCCGCGTTCTTCGCAACCTCCACGGTGCCCTCCGGCTCGAAGGACTTCACGACGAAGGGACCCGTGCAGACGGGCGCGTTGTCGAAGTCCGTGGTGGCGTCGAGATCCATCATGCCGAACTCGGGTGCGGCAAGGTCGCTGAGCATGGTGGGATAGACGTTCGGCGTGGTGATGGAGAGCGTCTTGTCGCCGCTTGCGGCGAAGGTGAAGTCCGCGAGATACGCGAAGCGCTCGTTGACCTCCGCGAGGCGCTGGAGGTTGCGGATGACCATGTCGGCGGTGAGCGGCGTGCCGTTCGAAAACGCCGCGTCGGCAAGCTCGATGTTCCAGGTCTTGCCGTCATCGCTGACCGAGTAGCTCTTCGCGAGCAGCGGCTGGATGGAGAGGTCGTCCGCGACGCGGAACAGCGTCTCGCTCACGCCGTAGATCGAGGTGTACCAGCCGTAATAGTCCTTGTGGACGTCAATGCTGGGATAGGCGAAGCTCTCCGCGAGGCGCAGGAACTTCGGCTCTGCGGCGGGCTGCGGCTCGGCGGGCGCTGCCGGCGCTGCCGGAGCTGCCGGAGCTGCCGGAGCGGCGGGCGCGGCGGGCTGGGCGGAGCCGCCGCAGGCGGCAAGACCCAGCGTCAGGCACAGGGCAAGCAGTAAGGCAAGCAGATTTCTTTTTTTCATGAACGCATCTTCCTTCATTGTTCTCAAAACGGCAAAAAACGCCATTTTGGAGCTGGTCGGGAAGCATTATAGACCATGGCTTTTTGTTTCGGAAGCCCCCGGGGGGGATATTTTTCCGAAAGGCTTTGCGCCGCGGGACGCAAACAGCGCGTATCGGACGCGCCGCGCGCTCCGACGGCCGAATTACAAATATTGTACTACCGGACGATGCGCGGAGGCGTTCGGCGTGATAAAATGAAAAAAACGGGAAGGACGCGGCAAAAATGGAAAATGCTTTGCGAACGGAGCATAGGCACGTGCGAAACAAGAAAGGAAAAACTGTCATGCGTATTGCGGCAATTCTGCTGTGCGCGCTGTCGATCTTCGGGCTCGGCGGCTGCCAAAGGGCGGAGACGCCCTCTCCCGAACCTGAACCCACGACGGGCGGCGTGACGAATAAGACCGACGCCGCCGCGCCGAAGACCATCGCGTCGAAGGAGATTGCGGAATATTATGTAAACTTTATGCTCGGCGGCGAATGGTCAAGGGGGCATAAGAACGTTTTTTATACGTTTGAGGTCAAGCCGGACACGAACGGCGTTTTGACGGCGTCGGAGACCGTCACGGGCGTGAGCGCCCCCGCGGACAAGGCGCTGCTGGATGCGTTGCAGGGGATCGTCGACGAGTACAGGCTCGCGGAGCAAAACGGCGTTTACAAGCTCACGGCGGGCGTCGATCCGTCGGAGTTCGGGCCCTGCACGCTGACGGTGAACTATGCCTCGGGCGAGAAACTGACCTTTACGGTCGACAACGAACCGTATGCGGAATGGGCGCGCGCGACGTATCTCGCGTTTGCCGGGTGGTTTGCCTCGCAGGGGAACGAGGCGCTGCTGCCGCCTGACTACGAGAGCATGATCGCGGATATTACGATCACCTTCAAGGACCCGGGCAGCGGCAAGCGCTATGCCTACGGCTTTGACAAGGAGCCGGACGACGAGGGACACCGCGTTTTCGGCCGCAGCATCGACGGCAAGACGGAGCGGGTGTCCGTCTTCAACACGTGCTTTTTCTATGACGACGTCAGCCGGCTCGTGCGCGGATACGATTTGCGGGCGTACGACCTCTCCTCGCCGCTTGGCGGCTATGAGCGGACGGAGGAGGACGAGAAAAACCCCGTCTCCGCCGCCCTGCGGCTGGGTATTCGGTTTGAAGACGGACACGAGATCTCCGTGGCCACAAGCGCCGAGAGCGTGATCGAGGAGCTTGCGCCGCTGCTTTTCGATTTGTTCGATTACTTTGACGAGCTGTTCCCGAGCAACTGACGAGGAGGAAACGGCATGAGAACACGAGGAAAGGGAGGATGGCGCGCCATGCGTATCGCGGCGGGGCTTCTTTCACTTTTGACGCTCTTGGGCCTCGGCGGGTGCAAAAAGCCCGGCGAGTGCGGCGGCGTGACGGACAAGACCGACCGCAGGGCGCCGAAGACCATCGCGTCGAAGGATATCGTGGACTATTACGCGACCTTCTGCCTCACGGGCGAGTGGTCGGGCGGACGGGAGAGCGCGTTCTATACGTTTGAGATCAAGCCGGACGACGGCGGCGTGCTCACGGCGTCCGAGAAAACCACGGGCGTGAGCGCTCCGGCGGACAAGGCGCTGCTGGACGCGCTGCAGGGGATCGTCGACGAACAGGAGCTTGCCCAATGGAACGGCGAGTACCGCACCACCGCGGGGCTGCCGCCGGAGTTTTGGCCCTGCACGCTGACCGTTGGCTACGCCTCGGGAGAAAAGCTGACCTTTACGCACGACAACGATCCGCGGGCGCAGTGGGCAAAGGAGACGTACCTCGCATTCGCGGATTGGTTCGCGGCACAGGGCATTGATTCGCTGTTCCCGCCCCAGACGGTCACGGGAAAAGTGACGAACGTTTCGCTCACGTTTAAGGACGCCGCCGCCGGAAAAGCGTATGATTACGGCATCTGGACGGAGCCGGACGAGGCGGGGCGGCGCGTGCTGTTCCGCATGGGCGACGGCGGGAAGGACGAGACCCCGCTTGCCGACATGAGCGCCTTCTGCGACGGCGTCACCGAAATCATGCGCCGCTACGATCTGCGCCCCTACGTCGTCCGCTCGGCACTCTACGGCTACGAGCAGACGGAGAAAGACCGGCAGGACCCCTTCTCCAACGACCTTGAGCTGGTCTTCTGGTTTGACGAGACCGATAACGGCGACCAACTGGTCATCCACACGAGCGTTCCGGACGAGATCGACAGGCTCCGTCCGCTGCTTTGCGAGCTGACCGGCTATTTCGACGCGCAGTTCCCGGGATGATCGTTTTTTGATTTGCCGCCGCGGGATTTCTGTGCTATCCTGTAGCAAAGCAACGAGAAAAGGGGGCGCGGGCGTGCCGCATACCAGCAAGCAGACAAAACGGCATATCCTTTGGTTCGCCGCGGCCATCCTTTTGACGGAGACCGTCCACGTCCTGACGCCGCAGCCTATCCCGCTGCATCAAACGGCGACGCTGATGTACTGCGGTATCCTGATCGCGTGGATCCTGACGGTGCAAAGGCGCGTGATCCAATGGCACATCCGCCGCTATCTGATCGCCGCTGCGGGCGCTTGCGCACTGCTCTTTATCCTGCGCGCGTGCCGGTGGAATTTCTTCACCTCGTCGCAGGATGTCTCCCGCTACCTCTGGTACAGCTATTACATTCCGTTTGCGATCGCGCCGCTTTGCCTGTTCAGCGCCGCGAAATGCGTCGGGAGACGCTGGGCGGACGCGCCGCTGCGCTATGTCCGGTGGCTGTGGCTCCCCTGCGGAGCGATGATCCTGGGCTTTCTCACAAACGATTTGCACGGCGCGGCGTTTCACATCACGGCATACCGTGACGAAAAGTACGTCTATACGCACGGTTGGCTCTATATGGCACTGGTGGCATGGACCGCCGCGCTGCTGCTTTGGGCGTTCTCCGCGCTGCTGCGCCGCTCGCTTGCGCTGGGATGCAGACGTTTCTGGTACGTTCCGACGGCGTGGATGGCGACGTTTACCGCGCTGATCGCTTTCTTTCTGGCGAACGGCGGCTCGCCGCATCTGGGGCGCTTCAGCCTCTACAACTTTCAGGAGGTTTGGACGGCGCTGATCGTGGGGACGGCGGAGTGCTTCATACAGATCGGCATGATCCCCTCCAACAACGATTATGAGGAGATATTCCGAAAATCGCACTGGGACGCGGCGCTGACCGACCGCGAGGGAAACGTGGCCTATCGCTCCGCCGGCTCGTTCCTGCCGACGAGCGCGCAGCTCAACGCGGCGCGGTGGGAGCCTGTTCCCGTCGATGCAAACCATGTGCTGCACGCGCAGGAGATCAGCGGCGGCGTTTCCTGCTGGCTGGTCGACCGCACGCGCATCAACGAAACGAATGAGCGGATCGCGGAGGCGGTGGAGTATCTGAAGGAGGAGAACGACCTTCTCGCCGAAGAAAACCGCGTCCGCGCGGCGCGCGCCGCCTATGAGACGCAGAACCTTATCTACGACGGCGTGATCCCCGTCGTGCAGTCCCAGCTTTCCGAGGCGGAGCGCCTGCTGCACGATGTGACGGCGGACGGGGAGACCTACCGGCGGGGGATGCTGCGCGCGATGATCCTGTGCGACTATGCCAAGCGGCGCATCAATCTGTCGCTCGTCGCGCACGGCACGGTCGAGATCTCCTCGAACGAGCTGGTGCTCTCGATTCGCGAGACGCTGGAATATCTCGGCGCGGGCGGCGTCGAAACGGCGCTGGAATGCACCGGAACGGGGATGTTCCAGACCGAGCGGATCATGATGGCGTACGATTTCTTCGAGACGGTTTTGGAGGCGGCCCTACCGGATATCGGCGCGCTGTTCGTCAACATCGAAACAAACGGCGCGCTCCAGCTCAAGCTCGTCATGGAAACGCCGTCCGCCCTGCCGGACGGGGATTGGTTCGCGCGCCAGCGCCAAAAGCTTGACGCGGAGGTCGAATTCCGCCGCGAGGAGGACGGAGGCTACGCGCGCCTTTCTTTTAAGAGCGGAGGCGCGGACGGATGATGAGCTTTTACGAACTGCCGCCGTCGTCCCGCGGGCTTTTGTGCCTGTTGTGCTTTTTCACCGTGCTTTTGTACCAATACGGCCTGCTGCGTACCATCCGCCGCAGGCAGAAACGGGTCTGGACCGTCTGCGCCGCGGTCTTGAATCTGGCGTGCTATGCGCTGCTTCAGGGCCTCTTGGGGAGCTTTCCGCTTACGCTGAGCGCGGGATGGACCGCGTCGCTGCTGATTTTGCTGGCGTTTGCCGCGATCCGGATCGCGTGGCTGAGCCACCGCTTCAGCACGGAACACATCGAGGCGGCGTCCATAAAGGAAAGCGTGGACGCGCTTCCGGTCGGCGTCTGCTGCTATTGGCAGGGCGGGCTTGTGAAGCTGATGAACGGACGCATGGACGCGCTGTGCTATGCGGTCACGGGCGACGTCCTGCTCAACGGCGAGCGGCTTTGGCATGCGCTGACGTGCGGCGAGGGACGGTGCGAGTATCTGCAAACGGGCGAAAATCCGGTCGTGCGGATGAGCGACGGGCGCATATGGAGCGTCCGCCGCGAGGACGTCGAGCTGGACGGAGACGTGCTCTATGAG
>CAMVGI010000079.1 GCA_947166955.1 uncultured Clostridia bacterium
AGCAGACGATGCTTCATCTGCTTGACGTACTGCCGGATGGTGTAGTCCTCGACCTTGAACGGCATGTCGACGTGGGTGACGAACATCTTTGGCTTTTCGTTGAGCTTGAGAAGCTCGAAATGCTCGTAGAAGCGGTTCATCATCGAACATGCGTCCACGCCCGCGAGACCGTCCAGGAAGTTGTAGCCGCCCTCGATGCCGCGCTCAAGGAGCGCGCGGGCAAACTCGCAGGTATAGTTCGACATGTAGTACGTCGCGATGTCGATCGACCCCGTCCTCGGCGCGCGCAGGCGCACGGAGAAACAGTCGCCCAGATTGAGCAGCACCTCGGGGATGTGGTAGCAGGTGTAGCCGATGGCGAGCTTGCCCTCCGCCTGCGCCTGCTGTACCAATTCGTTGTTGGCATCCTCGAGCAGTTTCTCAAAGTAGATCAGATGCTTGAGATCCTTCAAATGGTACACCTCTTTCCTGTCAAATATCTAACTTCAGGAGCGCTTGGCGCACCCCATTCATTACGTTGGAATCCTCGTCCAGCTCAAAAACGCTTTTGCCGCGCACATCGTTCGCCGTCTGCTGCGCATCCGCGCCGATGACCGCGAGCACCTCCGCGCCCGCGATCTGCGGGTCCGTCATAAGCTC
The DNA here is from genome assembly GCA_947166955.1 of uncultured Clostridia bacterium. The sequence continues at coordinate 640 of CAMVGI010000079.1, forward strand.
GGGGCGCGTCGCGCGGTTGACGATCACGCCGCACTTTTCATACATCACCAGCTCGTCCGCAACGCGCTTGATCGTGCCGATGACCTGCACGCCCTTACGGCTCTGGTCGGTGACAAGCAGCAGATGCGTCACCTTTTCCATCACGCGGCGGTTTATTTGCTCGATGCCCGCCTCGCCGTCGATCACGACGTAATCGAAGTCGTCCGCGAGCAGGCTGATGACCTCTTTCAAATAGCCGTTGACGGTGCAGTAGCAGCCCGCGGTCTCCGGCCGTCCGATGGCGAGGAACGCGAAGCCCCGCGTCTCCACCATCGAGTCGAACAGCCGAAAGCGCGCCTCGGCGGTCAACTCCTCGCTCGTTGTTTTCTTCGCGTCCGAGGTAAGCGCCTTGCGGATGTCGTCGAGCGTCTCCGTCACCTCGACGCCCAGCGCCGTCGCCAGCCCCACCGCGGGGTCCGCGTCGATCGCGAGGATCTTCGCGTCGGGATACCGCTGCGTAAGCAGCCGCAGCGCCGCCGCCGAGATCGACGTCTTGCCGACGCCGCCCTTTCCGGCAACCGCCATGATTTTCGCGCGCAAACGCATCCCTCCCCGCCGCAGGCACACAATGCACCAATATGACGATAGCCATTGTACCATAAGGCTTCGAATTTGACAACAAGTTTTTGGCGACTTCCCACAATTTTTTGTTGCGTCCTGTCGGCGATTATGGTACAATAGCTACAATATGGGCTTTTGCCCGATAAACTAAGGAAGCGAGGACAGGACATGAAAACAGACGCTTTGGTGCAGCAGCTGATCGACAGCTACGGCAACTGGTTCGAGACCAACCCCGACAACCGTGCCGGAGGCGCCGCGCGCATGACGCAGGAGCTCTATCCCTACGACCACATCTTCTCCCCCATCCAGATCAACAAGCTCAAGGTGAAAAACCGTTTGGTGATGGCGCCGATGGGCAACTGCCAGATGGCGGAGGAAACGGGCCGTCCCAATCAGAAGATGCTCTCCTATTTCTTTGCGCGCGCGGAAGGCGGCATCGGTCTTCTGACCACCGGCCTTATCCCGATCAGCCACCACATCGACGCGTCTGTGACCGAGAAGGGCAACTTCTCCTATTTCCCGCGCATTGACGGCACGCGCACCAACTTCATGGGCTGGCGCGATCTCGCGCAGGGCGTGCACGCCCGCGGCAGCCGCATCTTTATCCAGCTCACGCCGGGCCTCGGCCGCGTGGGCAACCCGCAGTGCCTGCTGACGAAGTATCAGCTCCCCGTCTCGGCGTCGTGGAACCCCAACTTCTACCTGCCCGACGTGCCCTGCCGCCCGCTGCTGGACGTCGAGTGCGACAAGATCATCAAAAACGCCGGTCAGGCGGCGATGGACGCCAAGGTCATGGGCATGGACGGCGTGTATCTGCACGGCCACGAGGGCTATCTGCTCGACCAGCTGACCTCGCCCGCGTTCAACCGCCGCAAGGCGGGCAAGTACGCCGATTGGCAGCGCTTCGGCATCGAGCTGATCAAGCAGATCCGCAAGAAGGTCGGTCCCTACTATCCCATCATGTACCGCATCGACCTCTCGCTCGCGCTTAACGAGACCTACGGCAAGCGCATGGAGAGCGTCAAGAGCCTCAAGAATTTCCAGAACGGCCGCACGGTGGCGGATACGCTCAACTACATGGAAAATCTCGTCAAGGCGGGCGTCGATATGTTCGACGTCGACCTCGGCTGCTACGACAACTGGTGGCTGCCGCATCCGCCCGCGGGCATGCCGGCAGGCTGCTTCCTCGACATCTCCAAGGTCGCCAAGGAGTACTTCGCGGCGCGCGGCGTCAAGTCCAACGTCGGCGTGGAGGTGCCCATCGTCGCGGTCGGCAAGCTCGGCTATCCCGACCTCGCAGAGCAGGCGCTGATCGACGGCAAGTGCGACATGATCATGCTCGGCCGTCCCATCCTCGCCGACCCTGAGTGGGCAAACAAGGCGTACGCGGGCAAGGTCAGCGAGATCCGTCCGTGCATCGGCTGCCAGGAGGGCTGCGTCAACGAGTTCGTCGAGGGCGGTCATCCCCAGTGCGCCGTCAACCCGCGCACCGGCTTCGAGGAGATCGTCCCGCGTTCGTTCCCGAAGGCGGAGGTCAGCAAGCACATCGCCGTCGTCGGCGGCGGCTGCAGCGGCATGAACTTCGCGCTCGTCGCGGCCTCGCGCGGCCACAAGGTCGAGATCTTCGAGCAGGCGGACAAGCTCGGCGGCAAGCTGTGGGCGGCGTCCGCGCCGATGGTCAAGTACGACATGATGAACTACACCAAGTGGCTCATCTCTCAGGTCGAAAAGGCGGACGGCGTGACCGTCCACCTCAAGAAGGCGGTCGACAACAAGTTTCTCAAGAAGGAAACATACGACGTGGTCGTCTATGCCGGCGGCGCGCAGGGCGGCGACAAGCTGCCGCCGATCCCCGGCATCAAGGACGTCAAGACCGTCGAGGGCACCGACCTGCTCGTCAAGCCCGAGCTTTTGAACGGCGCGAAGAAGGTCGTCGTCATCGGCGGCGGTGCGGTCGGTCTCGAAACCGCGTATTGGCTGCAATACGAGCAGAAGTGCGACGTTACGGTCGTTGAAATGCTCCAGTACATGATCGACGGCGCGTGCACGGCGAACCGCGGCCACCTCATCCACTACTTCGAAGAGGGCGGCGGCAAGCTTATCAACTGCGCGAAGGTCGTGGGCTTCGGCAACAACAACTCCGTCAAGATCGAGCGCAACATCTCCAAGGCCGTGCCCGATCCGTACTGCACGTGGACGCCGATCATCCCCAAGAACGTCGAGAACCCGCTCGCGCCCAAGATGGGCCCTGAGAGCCTGATCGAGACGATTCCGAGCGACCTGATCGTGCTGTGCATGGGCCGTGCCGCGAACGACGCGCCATACTACGAAGCGGTCGAGCAGCATGTCGCGCCCGAAATCTACAACATCGGCGACTCGCTGCAGGCGGGCAACCTTCTCACCGGCAACCGCGCCGCGTGGCACATCGCCGCGAAGGTGTAATATCCCCCGCATCCTGACTCAAAAGGAGCCTTGCCGGAAGGCAAGGCTCCTTTCCATCGGAGGTTTCCATGAAAAACCGCATTCTTTCCGCGCTGCTCGCTTTCGCGTTTGCGTTCACGCTTGCCGCTCCCGCCGCGCAGGCGGCGTGCGGCCACTATGACACGGCGTTCGAGGACACCGTGCACGAATTTGGGCACTTCAGCGCCGATTATCACAACATGCTGCCCGCACTCTACACAATTGACAATATAGACATCTCCGAGCTGCAGTCGCAGGGGCTGGAGATCCTCTTTCTCCCCTGCCTGCAGGACATCCTCGTCCCAGACGGCGACGACGCGGCGCGTTCCGTTGTCGCGCTGTGGGTGCTGTCCAGGCTGCTCTCCTCCGTCGTGGACGGCTGCATATTCGACGAGTTCGAACAGGCTGTCTACGCCGACCCGTCGCTGACCGTCGCGGATCTGCATCGGCTTGAGGCGGAACTCAACGCGGAATACGGGCTTGACGAAATATACTCTTCGGACGTTACCTGGACGTACATCCCGCACCTTTTTGAGTATCCGTTCTATTACGTCTCCTACGCCGCGTCCGCGCTGCCCATACTCGACCTCTATCTTCGCTCGCTTTACGATTACGATGCGGCGGTAGACACGTACCGAGACATCACCGCCGTAAGCGGTTCCACCGATTGGTTCCTCGACGTGACGGAGGAAAGCGGGCTGTGCGACATTACCGACCGGCGCGACGTATCACGCCTCGCAAACAGTCTCGAAGCACATATCGACGCGCTGCTCGACGAGCTCCCCTGCGACGGTCTTGACGGAGCGCATGGTTCCGGCGGCCGCTTTGACGATCCCAAAAACGCCGACACACTCTACGGCGCGGTCATCGTACTCGGCGCGCTGAATCTCGCTCTGCTCGCCGCCGTGGTCGTGCTGGGCGTCAAGCTTGGCAAAAAAGAAAGGGAACGCGCCGCAAAAGAGCGTGACCCGTGGGAAATTCCGTAAAAACGCGCCCTCCGCTTGCATTTTTAGCGGAAAAGTATTAGTATCTATCCTGTGAAAACGGCAAAAAGAGAGGAAACTTCCCAGATGTCTACCGCAACGCAGGCCAACGCCGTACCCCAGAAGAAAAAAAGCAGGCTCGTTCCCGTCCTATGCGGCATATTCGGCACAACCCTCGCGCTTTACGTCGGTTTTGCCGCGTGGCTGCGCATCGACGGGCGTTTTCCGTTCCGCACCACGCTCAACGGTCAGGACGTGTCGCTCCGGCGTGCGCTGGACGTGCAGCGCACTTGCATGGACGCGTACTATCCCAATATGTACTTCAGCGTCGAAAGCCGCGGCAACCCGCCGTACCGGGTCACGCCGTCCTCCTTCGACTTCTCGGACGCCGAGCGCGCCGTAAGCTTCCTGCCCGACAGCATGCTGCTCTGGCCCCGCTCTCTGTTTGAAGATACCTGCCTTTACACTATGGACGGAGACGCGATCCAAAAGCTCGCGCAGCGCATCGAGGCGGACAGTGGCGCGTTCCGCGCCGACCTTTGGGAAACGCCGCAGGACGCTTATGTCGTCTACGACGAGGCGGGCGGGAAGTTTTCCATCGTACCCGACACCGCCGGTTCCGCGATCGACAAGGAAAAGTTTGAGGCGGCGCTTGAGCAGCACGTGCGCTACGGGCGCGGCGACCTCGACCTCAGCGCCGCGGGCGTCTATCGCCATGCGGACGTCGTTTCGACCTCGCCGCAGCTCGCGGAAGAGAACGACCGGCTCAACCGCTTCCTCTCCGCGGAGGTCGTCTACACCGTGGGCGAGGAGAGCCTGAGCTTCTACGCGCGCGATCTGCTGTCCTATGTCGACGCGCGCCTCGGTCCCTCCGCCATCCGCTACAACGCGCGCGCCGCCGCGGACGACGGCGTGTTCGACGCGTTCGCGCAGGAGCTCGCCGCGGCGTTCGATTCCAAAGGCGGCGCGAGCGACTTCATCACAAACGACGGCGAGACCGTTTCCGTCACCCAGAAGACCTGGCGCGCCACGCTCGACCACGAGGCGACGGCGGAGGCGCTTGCCGCGCTCAGCTTCGACGACCTCTCCCGCGGCGGCAAAATCGAGGGAACGCTCGTGTGGGAAAAGGCGCCGCTCGACGCGCTGACGAACTACGTCGAGGTGGACCTGACCAACCAGCAGCTCTACCTCTACACGGACGGCGAACAGGTGCTGGACTCCCCCATCGTTTCCGGCTGCGTCGCACAGCGGCATTCGACGCCCAGCGGCGCGTTCTCGCTGATCGGCAAGAGCCGCAACGTCGTCCTGCGCGGCGAGGATTACGCAAACTTCGTCAACTTTTGGATGCCGTTCAACAAAAACATCGGCCTGCACGATGCGCCTTGGCGCCGCCGTTTCGGCGGAACGATCTACAAAGCGAACGGCTCGCACGGCTGCATCAACCTCCCGTACGACGTCGCGGAAACGCTCTTCAACACCATCGACGACAGCTACGCCATCGTGTGCTATTGGCGCCCCGCCGAGCAGAAATAAGCCGAAACGCCGCATAAGCCGTGCGTTTGCGCGAAAAAAGAGAACGCGAAATTTTCGCGTTCTCTTTTTCGATGTGTAAAGGCTGCTTACTTGAGCTCGACCTTGGCGCCGGCCTCTTCGACCTGCTTCTTCATCGCCTCGGCCTCGTCCTTGGAGACGCCCTCCTTCAGAGCCTTCGGCGCGCTCTCGACGAACGCCTTCGCCTCGGCAAGGCCCAGACCGGTGATCTCGCGGACGACCTTGATGACCTGGA
>CAMVGI010000080.1 GCA_947166955.1 uncultured Clostridia bacterium
CACTCCGAAAAGTCGAAAAACTCGACGGCGGGGTCGCACATCGTCAACTCCTGCATAACCTCAAAGGGCACCGGAGCAATCAGACGCTCGGCGATATACAGAATGAGGAACTTGATTTCCTCCTTGCTTCGAATGAACCCCAACTGTGCCATATCGCGTTCCTTTCCCGCAATCACTGATTTTCAAATAGTATAGCGCAGTTTTCTTCTTTTGTACAGACTCATTTCCGCACCAACCGCGGCGCCCGTCATACACTGAAATGAAAGGCTTCTCTTTCGAAGTACTTAATTCAGGAGGTTTTTTGGAATGGCTGAAAAAGTGACCGCCGGACCGATCAGCGGCGCGAACGGCGTCCGCGAGGCTGTCTGCATCCATACGAAGAAGATCTTCTCGTCCTGCAGGGACAAGGACTGCATTGAAGATTTGCGCTTTTATCCCACGCAGTCGGCGCAGGAGGTTCTCGCTTCCGCGCAGGGTATCCGCGGCGGCAGCGCCAAGCTGCTCTACACCTTTGTCGACGTCGAGCCCGTCAATTTTAACCGCGGCTACTATACGGTCGATATGCGCTTTTACTACAAGATCACGCTTCAGGCGCTCAACGGCAGCACCCGCTACACCGAGGTCGACGGCCTTGCCACCTTCGGCAAGCGCGTGATCCTCTGCGGCGGCGAAAGCGGACCGAAGATCTTCTCGTCCGAGCCGGTCGCCGACGAGCTGGACGTTCAGCTCGACCTCACCGCCGACCTGCCCACGGCCTACGTTGAGGTCATCGACCCGCTGCTGCTCAGCGCAGGCTTCGTCGATAACTGCCACTACGTCCCCGGCGTTCTCACCGGCGTGCCCGAGGGCATCCTCGCCGCGTTCGACGAGCCGCTCGTCCTCGACGAGTCGCAGAGCCGCCGCGTCTGCGTTTCCCTCGGTCAGTTCTCCATCGTGCGCCTTGAGCGCGACACGCAGCTGCTTATTCCCGTGTTCGACTACTGCGTTCCGACGGAGGAGTGCACCGTCGCCGGCATCGGCAGCGCCGAGGACCCCTGCTCGATCTTCGCGGACGTCGATTTTCCCGTCGATTCGTTCTTCCCGACAAACGCCGTCTGCGACGCCGAAGTCGGCGGAAGCGGCACCGGCGGCTGCGGCTGCGGCAAATAAGAGATTCGCGCGCGAAAAGGCGGTCGGTCTGCTCCGGCCGCCTTTTCCTGTTTTGGCAATTCTTTCTTGCCTTTTGGATGGAATCGGATTATACTGATAGTAGTAAAATTATACAAATCAGCCTGCATGGGAGCTTACACGATGAAAGAACTCAGCCGCAAAAACGCATTATTCACCGATTCCGTTATCCGCCGCATGACGCGCATCGCCATCGCGAACGACGCCATCAATCTCGCTCAGGGCTTTCCCGATTTTGACCCGCCCAAGGCGATCACCGACCGGCTTGCCGAGATCGCGCCGATCGGACCGCACCAATATCCCATCACGATGGGCGCGCCGAATTTCCGTCAGGCGCTTGCCCGCAAATGCGGACGCTTCATGGGGCGCACGCTCGACCCCGAGATGGAAATGGTCGTTACCATCGGCTCGACCGAGGCGATGGTCGATACCATTTTTGCGCTGACCAATCCGGGGGACAAGGTCATCCTGTTCAGCCCCTACTTTGAGAATTATCACGCCCAGCTTATCCTAGCGGACTGCCAGCCCGTCTATGTCCCGCTGACGCCGCCCGCGTTCGGCTTCGACCCCAACGTGCTGGAGGACGCGTTCAAGCAGGGCGTCAAGGCGATTCTCATCTGCAACCCCTCGAACCCGAGCGGCAAGGTCTTTACGCGCGAGGAACTGGAGCTGATCGCGTCCCTCTGCGTCAAGTACGACGCCTATGCCATTATGGACGAGGTGTACGAGCACATTGTCTATGACGACAACAAGCACCTTTACATGAACTCCATGCCTGGCATGTGGGAGCGCACGGTGAGCTGTTCGAGCCTTTCAAAGACCTACTCGATCACAGGCTGGCGACTCGGTTACGCCATCGCGCCGAAGGAAATCATGGACCGCATCAAGCAGTACCATGATTTCAACGCCGTCGGCGCGCCCGCGCCGTTGATGGAGGCCGCCGTGGTCGGCCTTGATATGCCGGAGAGCTATTACGTGGAGTTTCAGGCGCACTACGCGCACATGAAAAAGCTCTTTACAGACGGTCTCAAAAACCTCGGCATCCCGTTCACCGACCCGCAAGGCACCTACTTTACGCTCGTGGACATCGGCCCGTACATGAAAAAGGGGCAGACCGACGTCGAGTTCTGCGAGGAGATGGCGGTCAAGGTGGGCGTTGCCTGTGTGCCGGGCACGTCGTTCTTCATGGAGGACGTGCAGAACATCGTCCGCGTCCACTTTGCCAAGAAAGATGAAACGCTTTTGGAGGCGCTGAACCGTCTTGGCACACTGAAATCGAAGATGGCGTAAGCCCGCATCAAAATCGGAAGGAAGGGGGGAGCGACAGATGATCGGTGCTCTCGGCTACGGCGGTATGAACGTCCTGTGGCAGCAATCGCAGTACATGACGAATACGGCGGCGCGCGGCGCGGCGGAAGCCGCTCCCATAGTCCCGCAGGGCGAGAAGTCGTCAGCAGCGGCGGAAGCGGTTGCTGCAGGCGCCGCCGCCGGCGCGGCGGGTCGCGTGCTCGCGCCTTCGGAGCTGCCCCATATTCCGGAGGGCTACGGGCCGGAGGAGCTTGCCACGCGCATGCGCTTGCAGTTTCCCGGTCTCGGCGTACCGCCCGAGGAGCTTGATGCGGCGAATGGACGTCTGCCGTGGGAGTCTGCGGAGGACGGAGACGAAAACGGCGTTTCCGGCGTAAAGGACGCCAAATCCGCCGCGGAAGTCATGGACGAAGGCAAGTGCGAAACCTGTGCCAAGCGCAAGTATCAGGATGGCTCGGACGACCCCGGCGTTTCCTTCAAAATGGCGACGCGGGTCGACCCGAAGGCGGCGCAGGCCGCCGTACGCGGCCATGAGATGGAGCACGTTGTCCGCGAACGCGCGAAGGCGGAGCGCGAGGACCGCAAGGTCGTCAGCCAATCCGTGACGTATCACACGGGCATCTGTCCGGAATGCGGCAAGTTCTACATTTCCGGCGGCACGACGCGCACCGTCACCGCCGCGGACAATACGAAGGATTTCCTTCGCAAGCGGTTTAATAACAAATCCGACGACGCAGGACTTGAAATCACGGCTTGATCGTTGCAAAAAGGGGGGCGGAAACTGATGTTTCCGCCCCTCTTTTTTCGGTTTTCTTACTTGTCGAAGCTCGGGTTGATATAGTACACGTTCTTTTCATCCAGCTTCTCGCGCGCATGGCGGAGTCCCTCGCCGAAACGCTGAAAGTGTACGATCTCGCGGGCACGCAGGAACTTGATGACGTCGTTGACGTCGGGATCGTCGGAAAGACGCAGGATGTTGTCGTAGGTCACGCGCGCCTTCTGCTCTGCGGCAAGATCCTCGGTGAGATCGGCGATCATGTCGCCCTTGACCGCCATGCTTGCGGCGCTCCACGGAAAGCCGGAGGCGGCGGTGGGATAAACGCCAGCCGTGCGGTCGACGAAATAGGTATCGAAGCCAGCGGTCTTGATCTGCTCGTCGCTTAAGTTTCGCGTGAGCTGGTGGACGATCGTGCCGACCATTTCAAGGTGTCCGAGTTCCTCTGTGCCGATGTCGGTCAAAAGGCCCTTAAGCTCCGCGTAGGGCATCGAATAGCGCTGGCTCAGATAGCGCAGCGACGCGCCGAGCTCGCCGTCCGGTCCGCCATACTGCGAGATGATGACCGCCGCCAGCTTGGGGTTCGGCGTCGCGATTTTAACGGGGTATTGCAGCTTTTTCTCATAGACAAACATCAGACGTTCCCTCCCATATCCCAAGGCCACGGATCATCGAGCCACTTAAAGCTTCCGGGCGTAATGTCGGTCAGGCAAAGCGGACCGTACTGCTCCACATACTTGTCGCGCCCCTGCTTGCCGAGGCGGACATACGACCAATAGAGGTCCAGCACCTCGCCGTCGTCCGGATGGGTCGCGAGATAGAGCGCCAGCTCCTGAATGGCAAAATCGAGGGCCATCAGTTCGCTCAGCGCCGTGTTCTCGGCGGGCAAGCGGGAGCGGATCTCCTTGTGGAACGGCAGGTTCAGTCCCGGCAAAAGGGTACCGGCGCGCATGGCGCCGTTCTGGCACGAGCGCTTGGTGTCGCTTTCCTGCATGGGAATATAGGGAAACACCATCGGCGCGCAGGCGCCGGGCAGCGTGCCCTCGCCCATGCCGCAGCCGTTCATGTTGGTTTCGGATTTCGCCGCGCCGGCCGTTGCCGCCGCGGACGGGTTCATGCCTGTCGTCGGCTTTCCGGCCGATTTGTTGGCAGCTTCCACGGAATAACTCCTCCTTAAAGAATCGGTTGAGCGTTCGCTCATTCCATCCTATGCGCCGGAGGAAAAATGGAAACGGGGCTTTTCTTTTCGTGCGGCGGCTGTTATAATCGGAATAACGGACAAAATCCCACGCATAGCCTCGTATTCGGGGGGTGGGATCATGTTTATCGCGGTAAAACGAAAAGACCTGATTCTTTATGGAGGGGTCATTCTTTTTTTCCTGTGTGCGCTCGCATGCATTGCCTGTCCGCCGGAACTGCCTGTCTTTTCGCCGCTGAAAGCGTCTCCCGCCGTCTTTGTCATCGACGCGGGGCACGGCGGCGAGGATGGCGGCGCGCTTTCCGCGGACGGCGTAAAGGAGAGCGGCATCAACCTCGCGGTGGCGCAAAAAACCGCGCTTCTTCTGCAATTTATCGGCGCGGAAACCAAGATGACGCGCACGGAAGACGTGTCCATCCACTCTGCCGACGCGGAAACGCTCCGGCAGAAGAAAGCGTCCGACCTCAAAAACCGCGTGGCGCTCGTCAACGAAACGCCGAACGCGATTCTTGTCAGCATCCATCAGAACAGCCTGCCGTCGGTTCCGAGCGTCCACGGCGCGCAGGTGTTCTACGGCGCGGCGGAGCGGAGCGGCGCGCTGGCGTCCTCGGTGCAGTCGGCGCTGAACCAATGCGTGAATACCGGCAACGAAAAGCATGAAAAAAAGATCGATTCCTCGATCTACCTGATGAAAAACGTAACTTGTCCCGCGATATTGATCGAGTGCGGTTTTCTGTCGAACGCCGCGGAAGCGCAGCGTCTTCAGGAACCCGCGTATCAGACAAAGCTCGCGGTCGCGATTGTGTCCGGCCTGCTCGGCGCGGACGAGCGGGCGGCGGAAAGGGAAGCGCCATGAAAGCAAAAACGTCTGTCTTTTATTGCACCGAATGCGGAAACGAAACCTCCAAATGGGCGGGGCGCTGCCCGTCCTGCGGCGCGTGGAACACGATCGTCGAACAGGCGGCGCCGAAGAGCGCGCCCGTGGCAAAGAAGGGGAGAGGCAGTTTGACACCCCGCGCCAAGGCGCATCCCATCGACGATTTGAGCGCGGAGGAAGAACTTCGTTTCCCGACGAGAATGGGCGAGCTGGACCGTGTGCTCGGCGGCGGCGCCGTCAAAGGTTCGCTGGTGCTGGTCGGCGGCGCTCCGGGTATCGGGAAATCCACGCTCATGCTCCAGATCTGCTCGCAGCTTTGCCAATCGAACAAGGTGCTGTACGTATCCGGCGAGGAATCGCCGCATCAGCTTAAAATGCGCGCCTCGCGCCTGAATGTCAGAAGCGACCGACTGTTCATCCTTTCGGAGACCTGCCTCGGCGACGTGCTGGAATCCGTAAACGAAGAGCGTCCGGACGTGTTGATCATCGACTCCATCCAGACGCTCTATAACGAAGACCTCGACTCTCCGGCCGGAAGCGTCGGCCAGGTCAAGGATTGCACCATGGCGCTGATGCAGCTCGCAAAAGGGCAGGGGATCACCGTGTTCGTCATCGGCCACGTCAACAAGGAAGGCTCGATCGCGGGGCCGAAAGTACTCGAACACATGGTGGACTGCGTGCTCTATTTCGAGGGCGACCAGCACACGACGTACCGCATCCTTCGCGCGGCGAAAAACCGCTTCGGCACGACCAACGAGATCGGCGTCTTTGAAATGCGCAGCGAAGGGCTTGCGGAGGTCCCGAACCCGTCGGAGCTTCTGCTCTCGGGCCGTCCGGCGGACGCGCCCGGCACCTGCGTCACCTGTGTGATGGAGGGGGCGCGTCCGGTGCTCGCCGAGGTGCAGGCGCTTCTCGCGCCGGCCGCGCAGAACGTGCCGCGGCGCACGAGCAACGGCTTCGATTATAACCGCGCCGCGATGCTCATGGCGGTGCTTGAAAAGCGCGGCGCGTTGATGTATAATC
>CAMVGI010000081.1 GCA_947166955.1 uncultured Clostridia bacterium
CCGCGGGCAGATCCCAAGGTCAAGAACATCGCCCCCAACTCCGCCACGTCGGTCTATTCCGCCAACAAGGGCGGCACGGTCTATTGGGCCGTGAGCACGACGACCAACGGCTCCATCGGCGAGGAGGATCTGATCGAGCCGACGAAGGACAACAAGCGCATCGAGCTCAACGGCAACCTGCCGCTGGAGCAGTCGAACACCGAGTACACCGCGCCGCTCGATAAGCTGACGCCGGACTCCAACTATTACCTCTCCACGATCCTTGTGGACGCCCGCGGACGCCACAGCCCCATCAAGGTCGCCTCATTCGCGACGCCGGACGACACGGTTCCCGCTTTCTCGACCGGTTATCCCAAGGTGATGAAGAACTACTACGACACCGTCACCACCACCGCGACCGGAAAGGACCCCGACGGCAATTCCGTCACCCTCACGGTCGCCGCGCGCGACGAACACGGCTTCCCCAAGCGCAACTACCGCGTGCAGGTCGCATCCATGCCCAACAAGACCTGCCAGCTCTACTACGCGCTCTATCCGCAGGGGAGCACCCCGCCCACGGCGCAGCAGTTCCGCACCGGCGCGCTCGGCAAGCCCATCCGCAGCGGCGTGGAGGACGCGACCAAGAACCGCATCAACTTCATTGAGCTGACCAATCTGGAGGAGCTCAAGGATTACGATATGTACCTCTGCCTCATCGACGCGGACGGCGCGCTCAGCTCGCCCGTGCAGAAGCTGACGTTCAAGACCATCGACGGCAAGCCCCCGCGCTTCCAGTACGAAACGCCCACCGTGACGCAGGAGCAGCTCAACGCGCTGCGCCTCAACGCCAATGTCAATGAGGACGCGACCATCTATTGGGTCGCCACCAAGGACAACAACTACATCAAGACCAACGACAAGTGGAGCGAAAACGAGTGGTGGGAGCGCGCCTGCCGCCAGATCGAGAGCGGCACGAACGGCATCAGCAAGGGTACCGCCACGGCGCGCGCGAACACCGACGTCGTCATCAACGTCGGCGGCTTGCAGCCCGCGACGCGCTACTACATCTACTTCGTCGCCAAGGACAGTGCGGGCAACTATTCCGAGTTCTTCCGCTTCGACGTCGGCGACCCCAGCGGCGAGCATCCCGAGCAGTACACGCCGAACAACAAGCCGCCGTACGCGTACTATCTGCGCGCGAGCACGCTGGACAACATCCCGCCCGAGGCAACGCAGGAGTTCACGAACTACGACAAGGCGGACACGACCACTTCACCGAACCGGTCATGCAGTACACGGCGCACCGCGACAAGGCGCAGGATGACTTCAAGGACCTCTACACGCTCTACACCGACATCGACAAGGCACGCCTTGAGGGCGACACGCAGAAGATAAAGGACGCGCAGAACGCGTATTACGACACGCTGCGCGCCACCGTCAAGCTCTACAACAACGCCTCCACAGGCAACGAGAGCGTCACGGAGCGCGACGAGAACTACGTCGCGAGCGACACCAACCCCTGGGTCATCGACTACCGCAAGATCACGGTGGATTACGACGCCGACACGGGCATTATGACGCTCGTGCTGAAGTCCGACCCCGACCATCCGGAGGAGGCCGCGATCAACCTCTCCAGCGGCTCGACCTATCACTTCGAGCTTGACGACCTGTGCGACACGTCCACCTCGAAAAACCGCATGGGCCACTATCGCATGCCCGACTTCACCACCATTTCCGCGCAGGTGCAGCTTCGCACGATCAACGTCACGCAGGCGAACTACAACAACACGTACCACAAGTCGAGCGAGCTCTACCCCGGCAACGACCCGAACGAAAGCATCCCCATCGACATGGCGTTCTCCATGACGCCCGTCTCCACGAGCGTCGAGGACTTCGTCGACTGGGATCTGCTCTTCTGGTCGGACACCTCCTGTGAGTTCGAGATCTACGAGCTCGACGCCAACAGCAACGGCACGAACGCCGTGGCGATCCGCCCGCTGACCAAAGGCGGTGCCTTCTCGGAGGGCACGAACGGCCACTACAGCGTGCCGCAGACCGTGGAGGGCGTCGAAGCGCGAGACCCCGACACCGAGGCGGACAACTACCTCGGCTACGTCGGCCAAAGCTACTTCAACAAGTTCTACGGCGTCAAGGGCACGTTCCCGAGCGTCACGGGCAAGGGCAGCGGCAACGTCCTTTCCGACTACGCCACCCATCCCGACATCTGCGCGCGCGGCGTCATGAAGCGCAACGAGTCGAAGTACTACGGCATCCACTTCACCAAGATCGGCGACACGGCGGAGACGGAGGGCCGCGGCAAGACCTGGGACGCGTCCATCACCTTCCGCATCTCCGTCGTCACGTCGGCGGACAGCGGCGCGCTGGACGACCTCTCCAAGGAGCTGCGCGACAGCACCATCCGGAGCTTTGAGTCCTCGCGCGGCGTTTCGCTGATCCACTCGCCCAAGCCGTTCACGCTCTACAAGCGCTTCGCCAACCAGGACGCGCCGAACTTCGAGACCGCGTTCCCGACCTTTAATCCCGAGGACGTCACGGCGCGCATCAACGTCATGCTCGACCGCGCCGGCACGCTCTACTATGCCGTCGTGCCCGCGAGCCAGTGGCACACGGACCAAAACGGCGTCCCCTACGAGACCAACACCCCCGCCGTGAGGACCTACACCGTCGACAGCGGCCCCACCGGCATCGCAAAGGGCAACGAGCTGCACGCGCCGAGAGAAGGTCTCGCGACCGACCACAAGGATTACGGGCTTTACTACACGACAATCGACGACGTGGAATACAACGTTCCCACCGACGCCAGCAAGTTCCTGCCTGCCTACAACGCGGAGACCGAGTCCTTCAACAATGCCGAGAAGACCTCTAAGATGGAGCTGGTCGCGCCCACGAGCCAACAGGTCTTCTCGAAGCGGCTCTCCAGCACCACCGGTGTCCAGACCGGCAGCCTGCAGCTCAGCGACGGCGGTCTCGGCACCATCGACCTGCAGGGACTGGAGCCGGAGTCCACCTACCTCGTCTACTTCTCCATGCAGGGCACCGGACAGGTCTACTCCGACCGCGCGCAGATCTTCCAGTTCCGCACCACGAAGATCAACCGCCCGCGCCTGATCGTCCACAACGAGGTCGACCACGGCACCATCACCAGCAAGAACATGCCCGCCGAGGTAGACGGCGCGCTGTTCCTCCTCGAGTCGGTGGAGAAGAACTCGACCCTCACCGCCAAGCTGACCGACGTGCTCGACGAGCGGGAAAAGGCGGCGTTCAAGGCGGAATACGAGGATAAGGACACGAGGGACACCAACGGCAAGCTCATTCGGGAGTACACCGTCTGGGAGGCCATCTGCCGCTCGTACAGCAACACCGGCGGCAGCCTGTTCGACCAATACGCCAACGAGGACACGAAGAACATCGTCCTCAAGCTCATCACCGGCGACGAGGGTTCCAGTCTGGTGAAGGTGGGCCGGAAGACCGCAACGATCAGCAGAGCGGGCGACCTTGAGGACTACGACTTCACCAAGAACGAGGACAAGCTGCCCGCCCAAGACATCCTGCTCGCCGCGGCGCGCGCCGTCGGCAGCCAGGGCGCGAACGCCAAGGGCCACTCCATCGGCTTCGGCGGCACGCAGCCCATCTACAAGGGCGACACCGGCAAGCCGACCATCACCGCCATCGACGGCGAGGTGACGGTGGACTTCGTCAAGGGCAAGAGCGGCACTGGCGGCTTCAAGATGGACGGCTTCATCCACCTGACCTTCGACCGCCCGCTGTATCTGTACTACGAGCCGGTCAACACGAGTTCCCTGCCGCGCCGCGAGGCGCTGACGGGCCCGATGCTCGACGACTACTTCCTCACCCCCGACGTGACAAATACCTCCTATAGCGCGCGAGAAGTCGCGAACGACCCCAGTCCCCGAAGCGAGGTCACCATCGACCTCACGGAGCTTCAGGCCGACGGCAGCGGCGGCGTCCAAAACGGCGCGACCTTTACCGCGAACCGCCGCCTGTGCGGCCAGTTCGGCACCCCGCGTCAGTCGCAGCCGCTGATCATCTCCGTGGAGTACAACAAGACGATCGGCAAGGTGACCGCCACCGTGCAGGGCGACAGCGGATATGCCGCCAAGGACAAGTGGTTCCCCGAGTATCAGACCATGACCAACATCACCGCGCATGTCGTCGCGCCGACGGCAACGGGGTTCCGCCTCGATACCACCGACCTGCTGCTCAACCCCGGCTCGTCCGCGACGATCACCGCCACCCTTTCTCCGACGGGGGCGGTAGGCTCTGTGGACTACTATTGGAAAACCGGAACCGGTTTGGTGCAGGCTGGTAACATCGATCAACTGTCGGGCACCTCGATAAGGGTAACGGGCAGGTCGGATACGTCCACCACGCTGGACGGCGTCATCGTCGCCGTCCTCTGCGACGAGAGCGGCGCGCAGATAGCGGGCGTCGCCCCGCGGGAGGTCACCGTCAAGGTGAAGCCGGTCACTCTCGGCAAGGTCGCCGTGTCGCCGGACGAGATCACGCTGAGCAAGTCCAACGCCGCGCCCTACAGGTCGTCCGGCGAGGTCGACCTGAGCATCAATGCGCCCACGATGGGCGCAGCGGATAAGGTGCTTGCCCAAAACGCCGAAATCAGCAACGCGGACAGCGACAAAATCTCCGTCAAGGTCACCGGTCTCGGCGATACCGCCAAGGTCCTTGTCAGCATCAAGAGTACCTACAACGTTACGGCAGACGAATACATCGTGGTCTGGTTCTCGGCGACGGACAACCGTATCGACAAGGGCAGGCTGATCGTCAAGATCACCCCGTAAAGGAGGCGCTTTCATGAACCGAAAACTCTATCTGCGCCCGCTCTCCTTTGCGCTGGCGCTGCTGCTCGCGCTCGCGCTCGTTCCGCCGTCCGCCCTCGCGGACGACGAGAACCCGTTCGCCGTCGCGGCGGTGCAGGACATCCTGATCAAGCCCGGCGCGAAGGACGGACACGTCCGCTTCGGCGTCGCCGCCGACGTCAAGGAGCTTCAGCTGCGCGGCGAGGACGGCAAGGCAATCTCCGCGACCGCCACGTCCATCGACGACGCGCTGGAAACCGTGTGCAAAAACGCCTTTCCCGAGTCGGACAGCGTCAAGGACGTGGGGCTGGACTATATCTCCTACGTCAGCGTCTCCGCGATCCAGGGCACGATCTACGACGGCTACAACACCGAGGGCGACACGGGCGCGGGCGTCGCGGGGGTCAAGAAGTACTATCACAAGGACGCCGCCTCCAACTACCGCATCGCCAACATCCGCTTCGTGCCCAAGACCTCCTTCAGCGGGCAGGCGATGATCGAGTACTACGGCTACTATCACTACACCACGAAGGACGACTCGAACAACCTCGTGACCAAGGAGGTCGTCAAGACCGGCTCCTACACCGGCAGGATCTACATCACCGTCAGCAAACAGGAGCCCGGCATCGCCTACTCCACCGACGGCGAGCCGGCGCAGTTTGCCGCCGACGATTTTGCGACCTACTCCTCCGCCGTCACGGGCCGCACGTTCAAGTACGTCTCCTTCCGCCTGCCGAGCGAGCGCGAGGGCACGCTGTACTACAACTACATCAGCGATTCCGTGTACGATTACCCCGTCGCCGCCGCGCAGCGCTTCTACCGCAAGGATACGCCCACGGTCGACCGCGTGTTCTTCGTGCCCGCGAAGGATTACGCGGGCGAGGTGCACATCGAGTTCACCGGCGTGGACAGCGCCGAAACGCCGATCCTCGGCGAGCTGGTCATCCACGTCACGAACTACGGCCCCGAGCACAGCCAGCCACGCGCCGAAGGCCCCTTCGTCTACCGCGTCGCCGCGGGGCAGCCGGTCAGCCTCGACCAAAAGGCGTTTGAAGATCAGGTGCAGCTCCAGATCGGCGAGGGCGAGACGTTCAGCCACTTCAACCTCGCCTCGCTCCCGCCCGCGGAGACGTAATCTATATATTTGAGTTCAAGATGGACGGGAGCGCGAAGGAGGCTCTGGAACAGATAGACAGCCGGGACTATCCCATCGCCTACAAGAACGACGGGCGCAGAATCGTCAAGGTGGGCGTGAACTACTCCTCGCCGAGCAACGTGCGTTTCGTCGCGAAAGCGGGCTACAGCGGCATCGTCTCCGTGCCCATCGTCGTAACCTCGACGACCGGACGGCATTTCGACAGCATGCTCCGCTTCGTCATCACGGACGAGGGCGACCAGCCGCTGCGCTACAAGGTCGAGCCGGAGCGCCGCGTCAGCCTGACCATGTCGGACTACTACGAAGGCGCGCGGACCGATATTCCTGCC
>CAMVGI010000082.1 GCA_947166955.1 uncultured Clostridia bacterium
GAAGGGTTCGCCCAACCTCGCCGCGCTCATCGACCGCGGCGACTTCAACCGCGCCGCCATCAACGAGGAGATCACCGAGCAAGTGGATATCATTCTCTCACGCGGGGACATCAAGGACCTGATCCTCGGCTGCACGCACTTCCCCATCGTCGCGGAGAATTTCCGCGACTGCTTCCCCGATCTGCGTCTTATCGACCCCGCCGAGCAGGAGGCCGCGGCGCTCAAAAACCTGCTCGTTTACCGGAAACTGACCAATCCGCAGACGCGCGGCAAGCTCCTGATCGAGACCTCCGGCGACGTCGAGGTCTATGAGAACGTCTGCGCGCGGCTCTCGCTCTACGGCCCCGAAAGCTGCCGCTCCGAAACGCTGGATTGAGCGCGCAAATCGTCGAAAATACAGAAGAAAAGCAGCCTTACGGCTGCTTTTCCCGTATCTGCTCCGTTTCCTCCGCCGACTCCTCCCACGGCTGCATCGTGGCGACGAGGCGGTGGATGGGGACGCCCTGTTCGTAGAATTTCGCCTCATAGTCCGTCATCACGCCCTGCGGGCCGTCCGCGTGGAGGTCGTCCGTCACCTCGCTGAGCGAGAAGCCGAAACGCGGGATCTCCTCGACGGAGAACGCAAAAAGCTTTTCGTTGTCGCTCTTGAACCAGATCTGTCCCTCCGGCGCGAGCACCTTGCGATAGAGACGCAGAAAGTTTCCGTGCGTCAGCCGGCGCTTCGCCTGATTGCTCTTGGGCCACGGGTCGCAGAAATTGATGTAGACGCGCGAGACCTCGCCGGAAGCAAAGAACTCCGGCAGCTGGTTGACGTCCGCGTCAACGAACCATACGTTGCGGAGCGCCTCCCGCGCGGCGCGCTCCATCGCAACCACCATCGCGTCGGGCACCTTTTCGACGGCGATAAACAGCACGTCCGGCTCCGCCTTCGCGGTCTCGGCGGTAAAACGTCCCTTGCCGCAGCCAAGCTCCACGCGCAGCTCGCGGGCCTGCGGCATCAGCTCGCGCCAATGCCCGCGGCGGTCATAGGGGTCTTTGACCTGATACGCCGCGCAGCGCTCCATACGGGGGACAAGGTTCTTCTTTTTTCTCATTCGCATTGGAGGATTCCTCTCTTTCCTCCCGTATGATACCCGAAATGTGCCGACAGGGCAAGGGGTAAACTTGATTGTTAATTAAATAACAAATTTCCCGTCCCCCTCTTGCAAATCCGGCGCGCGTTGCTTATAATAGGGATAAATTCGTAAAGGAGGAAGTCCCATGCCTTTTGTCAAGTATGAACCCAAGGACGGCTTCGCCTATCTCATCATCGACCGTCCCGAGGCGCTCAACGCGCTCAACGCGCAGGTCCTTGCCGATCTGGACGCCGCGCTGGACGCGGTAGATCTCAACACGGTCCGCTGCCTGATCGTGCGCGGCGCGGGCGAAAAGTCCTTCGTCGCGGGCGCCGACATCGCGCAGATGAAGGATCTCGACCCCGCCGGCGGCGAAGCCTTCGGCAAGCAGGGCAACGACGTCTTTTTGAAGCTGGAGCGCTTCCCCATTCCGGTCATCGCGGCGGTCGGCGGCTACGCGCTCGGCGGCGGCTGCGAGCTGGCGATGGCGTGCGACTTCCGCATCTGCTCCGATACCGCCGTCTTCGGCCAGCCCGAGGTCGGCCTCGGCATCACGCCCGGCTTTGGCGGCACGCAGCGCCTCGCGCGCATCGTCGGCCCCGGCATGGCAAAGCAGATGATCTACACCGCCCGCAACATCAAGGCGGACGAGGCGCTGCGCATCGGTCTCGTGAACGCCGTCTATCCCGCGGATGAGCTGTACGCCGCGGCGGAAAAGCTCGCGGGTCAAATCGCCGCCAACGCCCCCATCGCCGTGCGCGCCTGCAAGAAGGCGATGAACGAGGGCGCGGCAAAGCCGATCGCGGACGCGGTTGTCTGCGAGGAGAAGGCGTTCGGCTCCTGCTTCCAGACTGCCGACCAGCGGGAGGGCATGGGCGCTTTTCTCGAAAAGCGCAAGCACAAGCCTTTCACCAACCGTTGAAATCCCTGTATTTCAAATAAAATCTTTAGGAGGAACACGACAATGAAAGTAGCAATCTTCGGTGCCGGCACCATGGGCAGCGGTATCGCGCAGGTCTTCGCGGCAAAGGGCCACACCGCCCTGATGTACGCCTCTTCCGTCGCGTCTGCGCAGCGCCACAAGGACAAGCTCGCCGCGTCGCTCCAGAAGCGTGTGGAGAAGGGCAAGATGGACGAAGCCGCCATGAAGGCCATTCTCGACAACGTTCTCGTCGAGGAGAAGTCCGCCGCCGCGGACGCCGACCTTATCATTGAGTGCGTCAAGGAGGATATGGCGACGAAGAAGGAGCTTTTGAACGAGCTCGACGCCATGTGCAAGGACAGCGCCGTTTTCGCGACGAACACCTCCTCCCTCTCCGTCACCGAAATGGGTCTCGGCCTCAAGCACCCCGTTATCGGCATGCATTTCTTCAACCCCGTGCCGAGCATGAAGCTCGTCGAGGTCATCCGCGGCGCGAACACCACGCAGGAGACCTTCGATTTCATCTACAACCTCTCCAAGGAGATCGGCAAGGAGCCGGTCGAGGTCGCCGAGGCGCCCGGCTTCGTCGTCAACAAGATCCTCATCCCGATGATCAACGAAGCCATCGGTCTCGTCGAGACCGGCGTCGCCTCCGTGGAGGACATCGACAAGGCGATGCAGCTCGGCGCGAACCACCCGATGGGCCCGCTCGCCCTCGGCGACTTCATCGGCCTCGATGTCTGCCTCGCCATCATGGACGTGCTCTACACCGAGACCGGCGACCCGAAATACCGCCCCGCGCTTCTGCTCAAGAAGATGGTGCGCGGCGGCCAGCTCGGCAAGAAGAGCGGCAAGGGCTTCTACGACTACAGCAAGTAAGAAGAATATGGGAAAAGGACGGCTTTGCCGTCCTTTTCTTTTAGGTTTCGGCGTCAAGCGGCGGCATGACCGGACGCCCCGCGGCGTCCGCGCAGTAGACCGCGCACTCCCTGCCGCACACCGTCTCGACGCATGCGAGGCAAAACAGCTCGACGAGCGGAAACGGGCACTGCGGCGCACAGGGCAGCGCCACGCGGCGCAGCCCGTCCTCCGCGCACCACATCGTTCCCTCCGTCGCCGCAAGCTGGGCGTTCAGCCGTGCGTCGTCAAAAAACGGGCGTCCCCACAGCACATGCCCGTCGCCCTTGAGCGGATACCATTTCAGTTTTTGATTTGTCATCCTCCGCCTCCCGAAAACGATAAAAAAGCAAGCAAAAAAATGAGCCTGTGCCATGTTTACGGCATAGACTCATTTTTTATGTATCGAATAAAGTCGATTATTATTGGATCGTGTAGCCACCTCGAACGAGCAGCTTGGTCGTCGCCGCGGTCGCCTTGACCCCGCGCTCGTCGATCGTCATCATGTAGAGGTGGTTTTTGACGAGCGCCTTGCCCCCGCCAAGGGTCGAGCCGTCCGTCTCGTCGATCAGTCCCGGCGAGGAAGAAGCGACGCAATTTGCCGTGCCGACGCGCAGCATCACCTCACATCCGATCTCGCCGTAGAGCGTCTTATCCTTTGGTATATCCACTACTGTAAAGGTTTCTCCCTTTCCGGATTCGTTGGATGTCGGCAGCGTTGCGCCATACTGCTCCGCGAGCGCCTGCGCGTCCTTTTGCACCTGCTCGTTCAGCTTGTCCGCAAGCTCCTTGTTCCGCGCCTCCGCCTGCTCGTCCACCTTGCCGAGCACCTGCGGCAGAAACGTCTCGTTCAAATAGCTCAGCGTCACGAGCGGGTCGCTCTCCGAGCCTGCGCCGCCCGCCGCCATGGCGATCAACACCAGCGCATAGCTTGCAAACATCAGCGCCGCGAGGCGGACGCCCCAATGACTCTTCTTCATATCGATGATACCTTTCTTTCGGGGAGACAGCCGCGCGGAACGGCTGTTCCCCCGTTTTATCAAACAAACTGTGTATGCTGCAATCCGAAGCTCACCGCGATCGCCGCGTCGATCTTGCCCATGAGGTCCCCGTCGACCCGTCCCATGCGCTCGCGCAGCCGCCGCTTGTCAAGCGTGCGGATCTGTTCGAGCAGCACCACCGAGTCGCGCGGCAAACCGCAGTCCGGCGCCGCAAGCGAAATATGGGTCGGCAGCTTCGCCTTGTTCGTCTGCGACGTGATGGCGGCGGCGATAACGGTCGGACTGTATCGGTTTCCGGTGTCGTTCTGCACGATCAGCACCGGTCGAACGCCGCCCTGCTCGCTCCCGACCACGGGAGAGAGGTCGGCGTAATAGATGTCGCCTCGTTTTACGATGGTATCCACGCTGTTCACACTCCGAGCGGAAGAAGTCCTCCGGGCCGCGCCCAAAAGGCTGCTTTCATTCTCCCACGCGGGGGCGGAATTTATACCACGATTTCCCGCCCCCGTTCATCCTACGCGCCACAGCGGGAAAGGGTTCCGTTCTATTAAATCAGTCTATCAATTTTCCACCTTCGAAGTACTGCCGCGGCACTCGTTTCGACACCGCGCACAACAGCTCGTAGGAGATCGTACCCGCGAGCTTCGCCGCCGCCTCGCAGGGAACGTGTTCTCCATAGACTTCTATCTCGTCTCCGACCTTTAAGTCGGGCAGGTCGGTCACGTCGATCATGCACATATCCATGCAGATGCGTCCCACCTGCGGCGCGTCGCCATAAGGCGTGCGCACGATCAGGCGCCCCGAAAGCATGCGGTGCAGCCCGTCTGCGTAGCCGATGGGCAAAACGGCGATGCGGCTGGGCCTGTCCGTATAATACTGCCGCCCGTAGCTGATCGGGGTATTCGCGTCAAAGTCCTTGATGGTGGAAACCACGGTCTTGAGCCGCATGACGGGCTTCATTCCCATGCGTTCGGCAAGGTCGCCCGTGCCGTAGAGGATGATGCCGCAGCGCACCATATCCCACGCCCATTCGGGATAGGACGCGATGCCTCCGGCGTTGCAGCAGTGATGCAGGCGGAAGCGGAAATTGCCCGCGCTTTCCACCGCCTCGATCATCTTCAGAAAACGGTCGTGCTGCGTTTTGGTGAATTCCACGCAGTCCGGCGCGTCCTCGTCGGAGACGGCAAAGTGGGTGAACACGCCCTCGACGTCGAGGTGTTCGAGCTTCAAAACCTCCAAAATATCGCGCAGGCTCGCGTCGAAATGGCTCTCGTCGCATTGAAAGCCGAGGCGGCCCATGCCGGTGTCGAGCTTGACGTGGACCTTCATCCGCTTCCCCGTCCGCGCCGCGGCGGCATCGTAGGCGCGCGCGATCTCAAGATTCGGCACCGCCTGCGTCATATCGAGCCGCACGATGCGATCGCCCTGCTCCGCGGGGGTATAGCCCAGCATCAGGATCGGCAGCGTAACGCCCGCTTCGCGCAGCTCCGCCGCCTCCTCGATATTGGAAACGGCAAGATACGCCGCGCCGAGACGCTCCAGCTTCTTCGCCACGCGCACGGCGCCGTGGCCGTAAGCGTCCGCCTTGATCACGCCGAGCAGCTTGGCGTCCGGCCCCACCTGCTTCCGGATCACGTTGTAATTATGCGCCAGATTGTCCAAATCAATCTCCGCCCAGGTACGTTTGAGCTGCGCCGACATTCAAAAGGCTTCCTTTCCGGAAAAATCTTTCCTATGCGGTCAGTATATCACGGAATGTAAAATCCGTAAACTGCAAATATGCCAAAATCTCTCCGTTCTGCTCGATCTCGGCATAGAGCGGGCGGTCCGCATCGTCGAAATATCCCGTGACGAAGAGCTTTTGCCCGTCCCGCTCGGTCTCGAAGCACAGCCGCAATGCGTCCGTCCCGTCGAAACGCTCCTCGCTCCATTCGGTGACATAGCCCTCTGCCGCGGCTCTGAGCAAAATATCCGACGCGTTCAGTGCGGACACGCCGGAGCCGGCGCTGCCCGCGTCCAGCATCGCCCCGTCGAAGGCGAGCGTCAGCTTCTCTCCGTCCCTCACGGTCGCGCCGACGCCCGCAAGTTCCTCCGGCGAGAGCACCGTGACATGCGTTTCGCCGTTCTCGCATCTTACGTCGAGCGTATAGCACAGCGTTTCCCCGCCGCAGACGGACGATACCTCCACGCGCGCGTCGCAGCCCTCCGCGGCGGCGTAGCGCGATTGCAGCCGCTGCGTCCGGTCTTCCGCCTCCCGCTGCGCGGCGCAGGCGGTCAGCGTCAGCACGGCGAAGACCAAAAGTGCAAAATAACGTTTCATAGGCGCCTCCCTCGCAAGCTTTGCTCCGTGATTCCTATGCGGGGGTGCATGTCCATG
>CAMVGI010000083.1 GCA_947166955.1 uncultured Clostridia bacterium
GCCGACAAGCCTGACGCCCGCGCAGTCTTCAAAGTTCATCACCGCCGCATAGCGCGGCTGCGTCACGATCTCGGTCTCCGCGGGAGCGTTCCCGCCGCCCTCGATGCTAAGACCGTCCGCGCCCGTGACCGTGACCTCCACGCCGTCGTACACCGCGCCGAGCTTGACATACGCGTGCCCTTCGTCCCACTGGATCTGATCGCGCACGTTCGGATAGTCCTGCAAAAACTCCGTGAGGTCGTAGCGTCCCGGTTCGACGACGATCTCCGCGCCCGGCGCGATCGCCTCCAGCAACTCCTTCACGGAACCGACGTGGATCTTGCCGTCCTGCGGCGCCTGCGGCTCGTTTTCCGGCGTCGCGGGCGTCTGCGCGGGGGCAGCGGGCGTCTGCTCCTGCGTCTGCGCGGGCGCGGCGGGCGTTTCCGGCGTAGTCGGCTGCTGCTTTCCGGCGCAGCCCGCGAGCAGCAGCATCAACAAAGCGAGTACGAGCGTTACGGTTCTTCTCATGGTTTTTTCCTCCTTCGCGCCTGCGCCCTTGCGCGGAGCGGCAGGTCGATTCTTACATATTTTGGTATTATAGCACACTTCTTTCCGTTTTGCATCGTCCTTTCGTACGATTTCAAAAAAACGGCAAAAATGCGGCAGGCGGCGGGAAAAATCCGCCGTCTGCCGTTCAGCCTTGTCCGTAGTATGCATTTTTGCCGTGCTTGCGCAGATAGTGCTTGTCAAGCAGCGTTTGCTGCATGCCGCGGTGCTCGGGATTGAGCGTCAGCGCATGGTAGTCCATGAACGCGACCTCCTCCATCACGACCGCGTTGTGCACCGCGTTCATCGGGTCGCTTCCCCACGCGAACGGCCCGTGGCTCATGACCAGCACGCCCGGGACCGCGTCGGGGTCCTTGCCGCGAAACGTCTCCACGATGACGTTTCCGGTCTCTTTTTCGTATTCGCCCTTGATCTCGTCGTCGGTCATCGCCCGCGTGCAGGGGATGTCGCCGTAGAAATAGTCCCCCTGCGTCGTGCCGAGCGCGGGGATCGCCATGCCCGCCTGGGCAAAGCTCGTCGCCCAGCGCGAGTGCGTGTGCACGACGCCGCCGATGTTCGCAAACGCGCGGTAGAGCGCCACGTGCGTCGGCGTGTCGCTCGACGGCTTCCACCTGCCCTCGACGCGCTTGCCGTCCAGATCGACCACGACCATGTCCTCAGGTGTCATACCGTCGTAATCCACGCCGGAGGGCTTGATGACCACAAGGCCGGCTTCGCGGTCGATGCCGCTGACGTTGCCCCACGTAAAGGTCACGAGGCCGTACTTCGGCAGCAGCAGATTTGCTTCGCAGACGCGTTTTTTGAGTTCTTCCAGCATATCAGAGCACCTCGACGGCTTTCTTTTCGACGTCCAGCGCCTTGCGGTAGCGCGCAAGGAACGTATTGAATCCCGCGGCGTCCCGTTCGTCCGCCATAACCGTGGAGGACTTCGCGCCGGCGAACACCTTGTGGTCAAGATAGTCCGCGAGGCTCTCGCCCTCGTCGCGCCAGAGCATGTAGGCGCACAGCAGCGCCATGCCGTAGGGACCGCCCTCGCCCGCCGTTTCCATCACGGACACGGGCGCGCCCACCGCCGCCGACAGCAGCCGCTGTCCGACCTCCGGCGTCTTGAAAAAGCCGCCGTGGGCGTAGAGCTTGTCGATGCGCACCCGCTCGGTCCCCGTCAGGATGTCGAGGCCGATCTTGAGCGTCGCGAGCGCGGAGAGCAGATGCGTGCGCATGAAATTCGCAAGCGTAAAGCTGCCGTCCGGCAGGCGCGCGAAAACGGGCCGTCCCCCGTCCATATCCGTCACGCTCTCGCCGGAGAAATAGTTGTAGGAAAGAAGGCCGCCGCAGTCGGGGTCACCTTCGAGCGCCTTGCGGAAAAGCCTCGTGAAAAGCTCGCCCTTATCCACGGAAAAGCCCATCTCCTCGGCAAACTCGGCAAACAGATGCGCCCACGCGTTGATGTCGCTGGTGCAGTTGCTGCAATGCACCATCGCGACGGGCAGGCCGTCCGGCGTCGTGACCATGCCGACCTCGCGGTGAACGCCGAGCGGATGGTCCGCGACGATCATGGCGAAATCGCTGGTACCCGCGCTGACGTTGCCCGTTCCCTCGCGCACGGAGTTCGTCGCCGTCATGCCGGTGCCCGCGTCGCCCTCGCAGGGCGCGACGGGGACGCCGGAGCGGAGCGTGCCGGAGGGGTCGAGGAAACGCGCGCCCTCCCCGGTAAGCGTACCCGCGCGCTCGCCCGCGCTCAAAGCCTTCGGCAGAATATCGCGCAGCGTCCACGGATAGCCCTTCGGCGCGATCAGCGCGTCGAACTTGCGCAGCATCGTCTCGTCGTAGTCGAGCGTCGCGCTGTCGATCGGGAAGATGCCGGACGCCTCGCCCATGCCCACGCCCTTCTCGCCGGTGAGCCTCCAATGGATGTAGCCCGCGAGCGTCGTGAGGTACGCGACGTCCTTCACGTGCGCCTCGCCGTTGAGGATCGCCTGATAGAGATGCGCGATGCTCCAGCGCTGCGGAATGTTGAAGCAAAACAGCTCCGACAGCTCCGCCGCCGCCGCGCCCGTCATGGTGTTGCGCCACGTGCGGAATTCCGCGAGCTGCCTGCCGTCCTTGTCAAAGGGCAGGTACCCGTGCATCATGGCGGAAACGCCGATCGCGCCCACCGTGGTAAGCTCCGCGCCGTACTTCGCCTTCACGTCCGCGCGGAGCGCGGCGAAGCACGCCTGCACGCCCGTGTGGACCAGCTCCATCGGATACGTCCACACGCCGTTTGTCAGCCGGTTTTCCCACTCGAAATCGCCGGACGCGACGGGGACGTGGTTTTTGTCGATCAGCACCGCCTTGATGCGCGTGGAGCCAAGCTCGATGCCGAGCGCAGTTTTTGTCAGATCCATCATTTCAGTTTCCACACAAGGTCCTTGACCAGCAGTTCTTCCTCCAGCTTCTCCGGCGTGGTGTCCTTCGAGATGTGGACGAACTCGACGTCCATCATCCGCGCCCAATCGCGCAGCATGCCGGCGCCCACGTCATAGCTGAGCACCGTGTGATGCGCGCCGCCCGCCGTGATCCAGCACTCGACGCCCGTGGCGAGGTCGGGCATCGCCCGCCACATCACGCGCGCCACGGGGAGGTTCGGCATCGGGAGGATGGGCTTGACCGCCTCGATGTCCTGCACGATCAGGCGCAGCCTGCCGCCCATGTCGATCATGCTCGCGACGACGGCGGGGCCCGCCTTGCCCTCGAATACGAGGCGCGCGGGGTCCTTCTCGTTCATGCCGATGCCGAGAGGATGCGTCTCGATGCGGGGCCTGCCCGCCGCCACGCTGGGGCAGACCTCCAGCATGTGCGCGCCGAGCGAGTACTCCTGCCCGCGGACCAGATGATAGGTGTAGTCCTCCATGAACGCGGACGCGCCGTTGCCGCCCTCGCCCATCGCCTTGAGGATCGCGGTCATCGCGGCGACCTTCCAATCGCCCTCCGCGCCGAAGCCGTAGCCCTGCGCCATGAGGTGCTGGGCGGCAAGGCCCGGAAGCTGCTCCATGCCGTAGAGGTCCTGGAAGGTATTCGCAAACGCGCGGCAGCCCTCGCGGTCGAGCATTTTGCGGATGGCAAGCTCCTCGCGCGCCTGATAGCGGATGGCGTTCACGTCGTCGGTCGCGACGTCGTAGGCCGCCTGATAGGTCTCCGTCAGCGCGTCGATCTCCGCGTCCGTGACGGCGTTCATCTCGCGCACGAGGTCGCCCACCGCCCAGGTGTTGACCTGCCAGCCGAGCTTGATCTGCGCCTCGACCTTGTCGCCCTCGGTGACGGCGACCTCGCGCATATTGTCGCCGAAGCGCATGACCTTCATGCTCCTGGACACGGCGACGCCCGCCGCCGTCTTCATCCACTCGCTGAGACGGGCGCGGACGGTCTCGTCCTTCCAATGTCCGGCGATCACCTTGCGCGGCTTGCGCAGACGGGCGCCGATAAAGCCGTGCTCGCGGTCGCCGTGCGCCGCCTGGTTGAGATTCATGAAGTCCATGTCGATCTCGTCGTTCGGGATCTCGACGTTGTACTGCGTGGCAAGGTGGCACCACGGCTTTTGCAGGTCGCGCAGGCCGTCGATCCACATCTTGCTGGGCGAGAACGTGTGGCACCAGGTGATGATGCCCGCGCACTCGCCGCGGTAATTCGCCTCGCGGATCGTGTCCGCGATCTGCGCGTTGGTCTTCGCCGTCACCTTATAGACCAGCGGATAGGGCAGCGCCTCGGAAAGCTCCGCCGCCATCTCCCGCGCGCGTTTGTCCACCGTGTCGAGCACTTCCTGACCGTAGAGGTCCTGACTGCCGACGATGAACCAAAATTCATAGTTGTTCAAAGATAGTCCCCCTTCTCCGGCGTTCGATCAATAGAAGCCCCAGAACGCCTTGATGGGATCGGGCCCCCAATAGATGAACTGATGGGACACATAGCCCGCCTGACGCCAGGCAAGGAGCACCGCGACCACGACCGCGCCGACCCACACGCTGCCGGTGAGCTTATACAGCTTGCGATAGAGGTAGTTCATGATCGGCGCGAGCATGATGACGGGCAGGATGGTGTGCAGATTGAACACCACGCCGTGGTTCGGGCTGGAGAAGGTCAGGATCATGGCGAGGAACACGCACAGCTCCGCGCCGAAGGAGGTGACCGCGACGTTGATCACGGTATCCGCGCGATCGCTGACGCCCTTGAGCGACCAGAGGTTGTTGAGCGTGCTGATGACCAGCGTGAACGGGAGCATGAGCAGCGTGTACTTTACGACGCGCATGAAGCCGTAGGCGGGCATCATCTCGAAGGAGTGGTCCGCGAACATGAAGCGGGTGCTGAACGCGCCCTTGATGAACGCCGCGCAGACATAGAACGCGGTAAAGAGGATCGCGCCGATGAACAGGCTCTTGAAGAAGTTCTTCCAGCCGTAGGCGAGATGCACGTCCTTGAGGCCCGCGACGCTGCCGTCCTGACTCTTGCGCGTGATGGCGCTGAGAAGCAGGAACAGGAGCAGTCCGACGACGGCGGTGCAGATGATCATCACGAACGTGCGCACCTGACCCGGCTCCCACGGCAGCCACTTCGTCGCCGTGGCGTTGGAGAGCTTGAAGGAAAGGTCGGCGTCCGAGCTTTGCCACACGCCGTAGAACGCGGCGATGGTGGAGAAGATTGCGGCGATGAGGAAGTTCTTGCTCTTGGGCGCGATCGTGGGCGTATAGGTCTCCATGGCGCAGGATTCGAAGAGCTTCGTGCGAAGCAGGATGGCGACCAGCGCGACGAGCATGCCGATGGCGGAAAGCAGCGCCAGCGTCGTGAACGCGAGCGTCCAATAGCTGCTCGAAACGTTGCGGGAGTCGATGGGCGCGCTGCCCGCGGCGCCCAGCTCGCCGTTGTTGTAGTGCATGCTCTGGACGAAGAACTCCACCGTCTTGCTGATGGCGGCGTCGTCCCAAAGCATACCGTTGTGGAAGGTCTCGGGGCTGAACATCACGCGCGCGGTGCCCTTCTCGACGGCGGCCGCCAGCGCGGGGGAATTGACGACCGTGGTGTCGAACATCGGCCCGATGTACGTGGAGGTCGCGTCGGGATCCACGGAGACGTCGGGGATCTCATACCAGCCGTTGCGCTCGACCGTCGCCCCGCCGGTGTGGAAAATGCCCTTGTATTGGTCGGTCTCGCCCATGTAGTAGTAGCCGTTGTCCTCATGGGTGCCGACGCCGGTCAGCGCGTTGACCTGCGGGTCGCGCTGCACTTCGAGACCGGCGACCGTGACCTTCTTGCCGAAGCCGGAGCCGGGCGACATTCTCGACGCCTTGATGTAGGTGGAGACCTTCTCCTCCTGCTCGCTCTTCATGAAGCGGTACACCGCCATATCGTCCGCGCCGAGCGCGGCGGCGGCGATCTCGTCGGCGTCCTGCGTGAGCTGCTCCTCGGTGATCTCAAGGCCGAAGTGGTCGTGCAGGATGTTGAGCATGCGGTCGTTGAGCGTCAGATACGCGCCGTCGAGGTAGATGGCGGCGGCGCAGCCCAGCGTACCCGCGGAGTGCGCCCACAGTCCGACGCGGCTCTGGTCGACGTAGGAGATGTTGCGCACGTACTTGAGCGCGTCGTACATGCCCTGCGCGCCGCCGCGGAAGTAGTTCTCCTCGCGGGTGCCGTCGTCGGTGATCGCGGGCTGTCCCGACTCGCCGCAGCTGTATAGATAATTGCCGTAGACATCGGAGATCAGATAATAGCCGCCCGCGCC
>CAMVGI010000084.1 GCA_947166955.1 uncultured Clostridia bacterium
GCTTGGCATTTCGGATGCTCTCACTAAGCAAATAACGCAGCACTTTTCCGCCATTTCGTCGAGTTTTTTCGAGCCGCCGCAGATCCGCGCCGCGGTCTCCACGGATTCCTCCAGCGCAAGGCCGCTCGCGGTCCCCATCGCCATCGCCGAGGCAAAACGGGACACGGCGAGTTTTTTCCACACGCCGCGGTCGCCGAAGCGGCGGCGGAACCACGCGACAAAGCGCGCGCGCAGCGCGGGGACCAAGCCGATAATGTGCGCCGCGGCCACGAGGGCGCCGAGGACCACGGAGGCGGCCGTGCTCATCTTCGCCAGAACGCCGCCGAGACGCATCATGCCGGACGCCACCACGCCCATGCGGACGCCGAGCTGCGCAAACGTGCGGTCGAACACCGGCAGCACGCGGACGATCATCAGCAGCACGACCGCGATCATAACAAGCAACAGCACCGCCGGCACGCTCACCGTGCCGATGATGTCTCCGCGTATCCTCATTTCGCGCTCATAGTGGAGCTGCAGGGCCGAAAGCGTATCGTCCAGCCGCCCCGTGCGCTCCGCGAGGGCGAGCATATCCGTCATGTACGCGGGAAAAGCGCCCGATTCCCGCAGCGCCGCGGACAGGGGCGCGCCGTTTTCCGTGCGCTCGCACAGCCCGTCCAGCCATGCGAGGACCGCGGGGTCCGTTTCGTCCTCGCGCAGAATGGAAAGCCCCTCCGCCGCCGGAATGCCGGAGCGCGTCAGTTGGCACATCTCCCTGCAGAACACCGGCAGATACGCCGCCGGTACACGCGACTGTTCCTTGCTCAAGCTCCATTCCTCCAAGCGCGCGGTCAGTATTGATATTTTGCCTTGTAGTTGTCGCCGTTTCCGATGTATTGCAGGATGCTGTCGCTGCTTCCGCTGCCGGAGGCGAACGTGGGATCCATCAGTTTCCACTGCTTGCCGTCGAAGTAGATCTTCGCCTCGATCCAGCCTTCCTGCTCGCTCCAAACGTTGATCCACGCGTGATACACGCTGCCCGTGTAGCCCACGATCAGCTTTGCGGGCACGTTTTGGCTGCGCAGCATCGCCGTCATCAGCGCGGCATAGTCGAAGCAGATGCCTTTTCCTGTCGCAAGCGTCTTGTCCACGTCCGGCAAATAGCCGCTCTTTACCGTCTTCGCCTTTTCCTTGTCATAGGCGACGCTGTTGATGACAAACGTGTAGACCCTGCCGACCTTCTCCAGATTGTCCGCCGCACCGGCGCACAGCTCCGCCGCCTTTGCCACGGCGCGGCTTTCGGCGTCGAAGTTCACGTATTGGTTCGGGCGCAGGAAGGGGCCGAACTCGTCCGCGAGCTTCACGTCCAGCTTGCAGCCGAGGACCGTGGAATACTGCGTGCCTTCGAGGTTTTTGTAGACGCCGACGCTGTAACCGCCGCTGCCGTCCGAGAGCGGGAAGACCTCATAGCGCCCGTCCGCGCGCAGGTCGTACTGATACTGCGTGCCGCTCGGTCCCGTGAGCAGCACCTTGACCTTGGCGCTGCCGCCGGTCCACGACGCCATGATATAGCCGTCCTTCGCGTTGGAATAGTCCACGACGGCGGAACTGTTTTTCTTCACCTCGGTGCCGGAGGCGACGGGGCTTTGCACCGTAAAGACCGCGGGCGTATCCGCGAGCGGTACGCCCTCGTCCGGCAGCGCCCCGAAATCAACGACCGCCCCGCCGTCCGTCTCGGGGACGGCGGCCTGTTCCCGCGCGCCGCACGCGCACAGCGGTATGGCAGCCGCCAGCAGCAGGAAAAGCGCGAAATCGCGCAGGTTTCGTTTCATATTAGACCGTCCACCTCTCACGAACATACCTATACTATTTTAGCTGATTATAACGTTTCGCCGCATCATTGTCAACAGGGTCGGCGCACGCCGGCGTCAAACCGATATAAAGGAAAGCCCGCTCGTTGAACTGCGGCCGCCGGGCCGTCCGTGCAGAGGGGCAAGGCAAAGGGGCCGAGAGGCGCCGGAAAAAACGGTCGCGGCAAGCAAATTTGGCTTGAAATGTGAGGGTTTCTCTGATAAAATGCTATCGGTGATTTAACGGTTTAATGTACTGCTGTGCCGTGCCCCGCGGGGCTGCCCAGGTAGCCTGCCGCCCGTCAACAAGCCAAAGAGCAATCACCCCTCGATACTTTTGCAAGGAGGCCATTATGCAATACTCGAAAGATTTTCTTCTGGAGATCCACAAGAATCTTCTGCAGACCCGTATGCTGGAGGAAAAAATGGCGGAGACCTATGCGCAGGGGCGCATCCCCGGCCATATCCACAGCGGCGCGGGGCAGGAGGCGACCTTTGTCGGCGTTCTTTCCACGCGCAAGGAGGGCGACTACTATAAGCTCGCCCATCGTCCGACCGCGCTGCCCATCATGCTGGGAAGCTCACTGGAGCTGTTTTTCGGCGAGCTGCTGGCCAAGAAGACGGGCAACTCCGGCGGCCGCGGCGGCAGCCTGCACGCGGGTTACGAGCTGAGCCGCGGAATGCTCGGTTTTTCCGGCACGCTGGGCTGCGACGCCGCCGTTCCCGTCGGCGCCGCGCTGACGATCAGCATGGAGGGGCGGGACAACGTCGCCTACATGTTCATGGGCGACGGCACCTCCAGCCGCGGTCCGGTCTACGAGGCGATGAACCTTGCCGCGGCGTGGAAGCTGCCGGTGCTTTTCGTGTGCGAAAACAACGGCTTTGCCATCTCCACCCCCACCGACTTCGCCGTCGCAGCGAAGAACGTGCTTGCCGACCGCGCCGCGGGCTACGCCATGCCCAGCAAAGTCGTGGATGGGACGGATGTACTGGCGGTCTATGAGGCGGCGAAGGAGCTGGTCGCCGGTATTCGCGCCGGAAACGGCCCCGCGGTGCTCGAATGTCAGGACTACCGCTGGCGGGGACATTTCGAGGGCGACCAGTGCGCCTACCGTGACGCAGCCGTTACCGAAAAGTGGATAGCGGAGAAGGACTGCGTGAAAAATCTGGAAGAGATGCTACTCGCCGATGGCGTGCTGACCGCGGAAGGCATCGCGGAGCAGCGCCGGGCGTTCGACGCGGCGATGGAGCAGGCGATCGTCGACGCGGAGGCGGCGCCCGCCATGACAAGCGACGAGATCTATGACTATCTTTACGTTTAGAACGGACAAACGGAAGACAGGGAGGAGCCAACCATGAAAGTTACTTACGCCAAAGCGATCGGCGACGCGCTCAAAGAGGAGATGCGCCGCGACGAAAAGGTGCTGATTTTCGGCGAAGACGTGGCGCAGTTCGGCAACATTTTCGGTATCACCAGAGGAATGCTGGAGGAATTCGGCCCCAAGCGCGTGCGCAACACGCCCATCACGGAAACGGCAATCGTCGGCACCGCGCTGGGAGCCGCGCTGACAGGGCTGCGCCCCTGTGCGGAGCTGATGTACTCCGATTTCACCATGTGCGCGTTTACAGAGATCTTCCACTGCGTCGCCAAGTGGCGCTATATGAACGGGCCGGAGTATAAGGTGCCGCTGGTCATCCGCAGCGCGAGCGGCGCGTCCAACGGTGCGGGCAGCGAGCACTCCAACGTGGTCGAGAGCCTGTTCATGCACGCGCCGGGCCTCACGATTGTAACGCCGTCGTGCGCCTATGACGCTAAGGGCCTGCTCAAGTCCGCCATCCGCAGCGATAATCCCGTGCTCTTCTGCGAGCCCAAGCAGCTCTATCAGGTCAAGCAGGAGATCGAGGACGACGTTTATAACAGCGATTATACCATCCCGCTCGGCGTCGCCGACGTCAAGCGCCCCGGCAAGGACGTGACGCTCGTCGCCGTCGGATTGATGGTGCCGCGCGCGCTGGAAGCCGCGGAAAAGCTGACGGCGGAAGGCATCGACGTCGAGGTAGTCGACCCGCGGACGATCGCGCCGTGGGATCGCGAGACCATCTTCGCCTCCATCCGCAAGACGCATCGCGCCGCCATCGTCGAAGAGAGCAACAAGACCGCCGGACTCGGCGCCGAGTTTGCCGCCGTGTTCCAGGAGGAGCTTTACGACGAACTGGACGGCCCAGTGATCCGCATCGCCGCGCTTGACGTCCCGATGCCCTACAACATCGCCATGGAAAAATACTCCATCCCCGACGTGGAGCGCATCTGCGCTGCGATCCGGGGCATGTTCTGACGGAGAGGGGGAATTGATGGCATGAGTACCCAGGTCGTTATGCCCAAGGCAGGGCTTACCATGGTGGAGGGCACCATCTCCGAGTGGAAGGTGGCGGAGGGTGCCGCCGTAAACAAGGGCGACGTTTTGATGGAGTACGAAAACGAGAAGAACGTCATCGAATGCGAGGCGCTCGCTTCCGGCCTGATCCACATCACCGCGTCCGCGGGAGACACCGTTCCCGTCGGCGGGCAGATCGCCCTGCTCGCGGAGACGCCGGAGGAGTACGCCGCCCTTGCCGGCGGCGCGCCCGCGCCCGTTGCGGCGGTACCCGCGCCCGTTGCGGCGGCGCCCACGCCCGTTGCGGCGGCGCCCACGCCCGTTGCGGCGGCGCCCACGCCCGTTGCGACAAAGAATACCGGACGCATCCGTGCGACCGGACTTGCCAAGAAGCTTGCGCGCACGTACGGGATCGATCTTGCCGAGGTCGCGCCGTCCGGCGGTCCGGATGGCAGGCGCATCGTGGCGAAAGACGTCGAGGCGTTCCGCGCCGCGCCGCGCGCCGCCGCTGTCGCCGGCACGGTTGTTCCGGCCGACGAGGACGAGGTCACCGAGATCGCATGGACCGGCGTGCGCAGAACGATTGCGCGAAACATGTTCAACAGCCTGCAGACCACGGCGCAGAACACCTGCACCTGCAAGGTCGACGTGACGGAGCTGCTGGCGCTGCGGCAGAAGCTGGTCGAGGACCAGGAGGAGCTGGGCTGCAAGATCACGGTCAACGACCTGCTGTGCAAGATGCTCGGCAAAGTGCTGCCCAAGCACCCGCTGGCGAACGCCACCTTCGACGGGAAGACCCTCTTTACGCACAAGCACGTCCAGCTCTCCGTCGCCGTGGCGACCGAGGACGGGCTGATGGTACCCGTGGTGCGCAACATCGACACGCTCAGTCTGACCGAGATCAACGCGCAGATCAAAAAGCTCGCGCAGCAGGCGAAGGACAAGACCTTGCCCGCCGACGCCATGAGCGGCGGCACCTTCACCATCACAAACGTCGGCATGTTCCCGATCGACGGCGGCACGCCTGTCATCAACCTGCCCCAAACGGCGATCTGCGGGTTCGGACGTCCCGTGCTGGAGCCGGCGGTCCTGCCCGACGGCAGCATCGGGGCGCGGCAGAAGATGAACGTATTTTTGACCTTCGACCATCAGGTGATCGACGGGCTGGAGTGCGGGCGCATCTTCCGCGACATCCAGTATTACATGGAGCATCCCGAAATGATCCTTGTCTGACGAAGAAACGACGCCAAATAACCGAAAGCCCGCTCAACGAGCGCTCTTTCCTTCCTCGGCCGCGTGAGCGCGGGGATGTACCAGCTCAGCGCCGCGCCGCCGAACCTCGGCGGCTGCGACGGCGCGCCCTGTCGCGTGGTGCCGATACGATGAAGGAGGGGCGTGCTATGGACTATACGCGCCTTGAAACCGGCGGGATCGGCTGTCTTGTGCGCATGGACGGGACGGATTGGCAGTGGGGTTCGGACTATACGAGCGGCGATCTGTTATATCCTGCTGGTCGACTTTCCGTACTGCGGCTGGACGAACGACCCCGAAAAGCGCGTTGCGGCGCACAACGACTTTCCCGTGTTCATAACAGCCAAGCCCTCCCGCATAGCCTTGCAAAGAGACTATGTGGGAGGGTTTTGCCTATGTCGGTTCATTTTCTGATTCTGCGCAGAAAACATCTCATGCCGCTCGCCGCCGTTTTGTTGAGCGCGGCGATCTTCGCCGCGGCAAACGCGCCCGCGGCGGTCACGGCGGCCGCGGTGGCGCGGCAGCTGCCGATCTACTGCGTCGAGCGGCCCGACAAGTGCGTCTCCGTCAAGCGCGACCAAAAGGTGTGCGCGATCTCCTTCGACGCCGCTTGGGGCGCGGACAACACCGGAAAAATTCTCGACGTGCTGGACGAATACGGCGTCAAGACGACCTTTTTTGTCGTGAGCGCGTGGGCGGAGCAGTACCCCGACACCGCGCGCATGATCGTCGAGCGCGGGCACGAGCTGATGAACCATTCGACGAAGCACGACCACTACAACGCGCTCACCGCCGACCAGATCGTCGCCGACGTC
>CAMVGI010000085.1 GCA_947166955.1 uncultured Clostridia bacterium
AGGCCGTCGCGGCGCACGGCGTGGGCGGCTGTTTCGAGCAAAGCAACAAAACATAACATAACTTGGCCGAAAATGTGCGCTTTGGTTGGTGGACAGGTATCTGCTTTGCTCCTATGATGTAAAAAACAGTTGCAAAGGTGGAATATTTATGAGAAAGTATTACTTGGACAACATCCGGTGGATCACAGTGGTGCTTGTGGTCATCTATCATGTGATCTACATGTACAACGCGGAGGGCATACTCGGGGTGCTCGGCAAGATCACCGACCTTGAGGTGCAGTACTATGACGCGTATCAGTATCTGGTGTATCCGTGGTTCATGTTCCTTTTATTTATCGTGTCCGGAATCAGCGCGAGGCTTTATCTGGAGCGTCATACGGATCAGGAATTTATCAAGAGCCGGACGACGAAGCTCCTTGTCCCGTCGACGGTCGGCGTGCTCGTGTTCCAGTTTGTTCAAGGCTATCTGAATTTGAGATTGGGCAACGCGTACGCAACGATGCAGAACGTTCCCGCGCCCGTCGTTTGGCTTATCACACTGGCGAGCGGCATCGGCGTTTTGTGGTATATTCAAGTCCTTTGGCTGTTTTCGCTCCTTCTGCTCCCGCTCCGGAAGATAGAAAAGGACAGATTGTGGACGGCGGGCGCGCGCACGAGCCTCCCGGCGCTGCTGCTGATGACCGCAGCGGTGTGGGGTGCGGCGCAGATCGGCAATACGCCCGTTATCTGCGTGTACCGCTTTGGCTACTACGCGCTTGCGTTCCTGCTGGGATACTTTGTCTTCTCGCACGACGAAGTGATCGAGCTGCTGAAGCGTTGGTTTGCTCCGCTGCTTGCCGCGGCGGCCATTTTGGGCGTCGCGTTCTGCGCGACATATTTCGGAGAGGTTTACGCGGACGCTCCGGTCAACAGGACGCCGCTGTTTACCTCATATGGCTGGTTTGCGTCTCTCGCCTTTCTGGGCGGCGCGGCAAAGTATCTGAACCGCACGAGCCCGTTTGCGGCGTGGATGAGCCGGCACAGCTGGGGACTTTACGTGTTCCACTATCTCGGCATATCGGCTGTCGCGGTGTTTGTTGGGGCGCGGCACATGCTTCCGGCGGCGCTCGTCTATGCGCTCAGCCTGATCGCGGCGTTTGCGCTGGCGTTTGCGCTCTATGAGATCATCTCAAGGCTGCCGTTCTTCCGATGGGCGGTGCTTGGAATCGGGAAAGAGAGGTCGGGCGATGTTTCATAACAACTTGGTGAGCCTGCGGAAGATGAAAAACCTGACGCAGGAGGATGTCGCCGAAAAGGTCGGCGTATCGCGTCAGGCGGTCGCAAAGTGGGAAGCGGGAGAAACGGTGCCGGATCTGGACAAGTGCAAGACCCTTGCGGAGCTTTTCGAGGTGTCGCTGGACGACCTTGCCAATTACGAGCCGGATGAAAACCTTGGGTTCAATGTGCCGCCCAAGGGGAAGCACTTATTCGGAATGGTGACGGTCGGCGACAAGGGGCAGATCGTCATCCCGGCAAAGGCACGGAAGCTTTTTGATATTTCTCCCGGCGATCAGATGGTCGTTCTGGGAGACGAGGGGCAGGGACTGGCGATTTTGAAATCCGATCGTTTTTTGGCCTTTGCCGACGCGATTAGAAACGGAGCGTATGAGCAGCAGTAAATATCGCCAGACCCGCAGGAATCGGCGGCGTTATGCGGAAAATCAAAAGTGGGCTGTATCGTCAAAAAAAGAAACGCCGCAAGGCGTTTCTTTTTTTGACGGCGCTGCGGCGCGTTTGACACATACTTCTGCCGCTTTCCACTTGCCAAACGCGTATTTTCCTATTATACTAAGCATCGTATAAAAAATGCCGTCGAAGCTCACATTCCGGCGGCATATTTTGAAAGAGACCTCGACGCGCTGGCAATCACGCTGAGCGGCGGGCTTGCGTTTCTGGTGCGCTTTGAGTTTTCCGTCGGCGCGATCCCGAGAGATTTCCTGGAGCTGTGGTACCATTTCCTGCCGCTGCAAATATCCATAACGTGGATCGTGTTCTGGCTGATGCACATGTACCACTTTGTCTGGCGAAGCGTCAGCGCGCACGACGTGCTGCACATGGTGCTCGCCGTACTGATCTCCTGCGTTGCGTTTTTTGCGGTGGGAAAGCTGCTCGGCAACCGGACGCCGAAAAGCGTGCTGCTCATCGAGCTGATGCTCCAGCTGTTTTCCCTCGTCGGAATGCGCTGCGGCCTGCGGCTGTACGGAACCTTCCATCAGGCCGTCTATCAGCTGCGCCACCGCTACACCGAGCGCGTCATGCTTATCGGCGCGGGCGAGGCGGGGCGGATGCTGACGCACGAGTTCCTCACAAGCCCCGAGATCGCGGCAAAACTCTGCTGCATCGTGGACGACAACAAGACCAAATGGGGCAAGTATATCGAAGGTATTCCCATTATCGGCGGACGCAGCATTATCCGCACGGCCGCCAAGCGCGAGAACATCACGCAGATCATCGTGGCGCTTCCCGGCGCGACGGCAAAGGAAAAGAAAGAGATCCTTGAGATCTGCAAGAATACCGGCTGCCGCATCCGCATCGTGCCGGGTATTTATCAGCTTGTCAACGGCGAGGTGAGCCTTGCGTCCGTGCAGGACGTGGAGGTGGAGGATCTGCTCGGTCGCGAGCCGGTCAGGCTCAACACGCAGACGCTCGACGAATTTCTGCACGATAAGGTCGTGCTCGTGACGGGCGGCGGTGGGTCGATCGGCAGCGAGCTGTGCCGCCAGATCGCGAAGTACGGCCCGCGCACGCTGATCGTGCTCGACATCTACGAGAACAACGCCTATGACATCCAGCAGGAGCTGCACCGCGCTTACGGGGACAAGCTCGACCTGCGGGTGGAGATCGCGAGTATCCGCGACAAGGAGCGCATCTACGAGGTCTTCGAGCGCCTCCATCCGGACGTGGTGTTCCACGCGGCGGCGCACAAGCATGTGCCGCTGATGGAGAATTGCCCCGAGGAGGCGATCAAAAACAACATCTTTGGCACCTATCACGTGGTGCGCGCGGCGGAGAAGTACGGCGTGCGCAAGTTCGTGATGATCTCCACGGACAAGGCGGTCAACCCGACGAACGTCATGGGGGCGACGAAGCGGTTCTGCGAGATGATCCTCCAAAGCCGCCGGGACAGCCGCACGGAGTTCTGCGCGGTGCGCTTCGGCAATGTGCTTGGCTCGAACGGTTCGGTCGTGCCGCTCTTCAAGAAGCAGATCGAGGCGGGCGGGCCGGTGGAGATCACCGACAAGCGCATCATCCGCTATTTCATGACCATTCCGGAGGCGGCGCAGCTCGTGCTGGAGGCGGGCGCCATGGCGCATCAGAGCCAGATCTTCGTGCTCGACATGGGCGAGCCGGTGAAGATCCTCGACCTCGCGGAAAACATGATCCGGCTTTCCGGCCTTGAGCCGTACCGCGACATCGAGATCCGCGAAGTGGGCCTGCGCCCGGGCGAAAAGCTCTACGAGGAGCTTTTGATGAAGAGCGAGACGCTTATGCGCACGGAGAACGACAAGATCTTCGTCGAGCAGCAGCAGCGCATCGACCCCGCGCGCATCATGAGCGATCTGGAGGCGCTGGACCGCGCGGTGACGGACAAGCTGCCTGAGGACGAGCTGATCGAGACCCTGCGCGGCATGATCCCCACGTATCACGCGCCGGAGGAGGTCAACGCCCGCGCGGAAAAGAAGCTGGGAGAGGAATAAAGAGAAACAGGGAAGACCCGCGCACCGTAAAACGCGCAGGTCTTCCTTCTTTAACATGATTGCCGTTCGACCGTTTCAATCAGCTCGACGAGCTTGTCCGTCAGCACCGCAAAGTCATAATCCGCGGCGGCGGCGCGGGCGCGCGCCCCCATCGCGGCGCGCTCGTCCTCCGACAGGGCGGCAAGGCGTTCCAGTCCCTCTGCGAGCGCGCGGGGCGTGAAGCTGTCCGCCTCCGTGCCGCAGCGGGCGCGCTCCGGAACGCTGTAGGGAATATGGACGGTGGAAAAAATAGGTTTTCCCGCCGCCAGATA
The DNA here is from genome assembly GCA_947166955.1 of uncultured Clostridia bacterium. The sequence goes on from CAMVGI010000085.1 coordinate 4,049, forward strand.
TTCAAAGAGTTTGTTGGCGCTGATGCCGAAGCGCGTGATGGGGGTCTCCTCCCAATGGATGAGGTTCACGTCGGCACGGCTGATGAGGGACGGAACATATTGCTTCTCGACACGGCCCTTGAATACGACGTTCCCAATGCCCTCGTCCGCGACGCGGCGGCGCAGAGCCTCCAGCTCGTTGCCCCCACCCCATATCAGCAGCCGAACGCGCGGGTCGTGCAGCTCCTTTGCCGCGTCGAGGAGAAGACCCAGATTGTTTACCCGCCGGATGGAGCCGGTATAGATTGCCTTGAAGAATGAGGGGTCGTCCAAATCAGGGTCGTCGACGCGGAACTGCTCGCGGTTCGCGTCGAACAGCTCCAGATCGACGCCATTATTGATATAATATACCTTTTCATGGGGAACGGACTTCTGCCAGCCGCGCTCCTCAAGGTAGTCGTAGCCGTGCTCAAAGGTGAAGATCAGCGCGTCGGAGCGCTCATAGATCCACTTTTCGCCGCGGTAGAGGAGTCGGATGAGCGGATGGGAGGCCGTAAAGCGGTCGGAGTACGCCACGATGCTCTCCGGCCAGAGGTCGCGCACCTCCGAGATGCACGGCGCGCCGAAGCGTTTGGCGATGCGGATGCCCGCTACGAGCGTGAGCGGGTGGACGGAGGAGGCGTAGATGACGTCGGGCGCGCCGTGGAGCTTCGCGTATTCGATCGCCGCCTTCTGCACGTTGCGGTAGAAGTCGACCATATTGAGCACGCGCTGCTTTCCGTTGCCCGTATACGCACGTGAACGCACAAAGACGAACGGCGTTTCGATCTCCTCCGCCATGTGCGCTTCCCAAAGCGCGCCGGTGTCAAAGTAATACTCCGCGTTGCTGTTGTGCTTCGCGTTGCAGCCGAATACGACGGGGGCGTAGCCCTTGCGGCGGAGATATTTGGCAAAAAAGTAATGCCGCCCGCCGTGGTCAAAAAACATGGAAGAGGCGTAGTGATTGAGAATGTAGACGTTTTTCTTCACACAAGCCTCCTTGCCGGAACGCCGACGTAGGTGCCCGGCTCCGTGATATCGCGCGCAACGACCGCGCCCGCGCCCACGACGGCGTCGGCGCAGACGAAAAGGTTGTTGATGACGGTTGCACCCGCGCCGATATGCGTGCGCGCGCCGACGGACACCGTGCCGCAGAGGGTCGCGTGCGGAGAAAGGTGGACGAAATCCGCAATATGATTGTCGTGTTCAACGATTGCGCCTGTGTTGATGATGCAGTGCCGTCCGACGGCGGCACCGGGATTCACGACTGCGCCTGCCATGACAACGCTGCCTTCGCCGATCACAGCGTCTGCGCCGACCACCGCCGCGGGGTGGACGGCGGTGTGCCAACGGACGGAAAGCTCCCGTGAAAGCGATTCACGCAGACGATTATCACCAATGGCAAGCAGAAACAGCGCCGTGTCGGCATGGCGCACCCAATCGGACACCACGCCGAGGCGTTTCGCGCCGAGCAGTTCTTTTTTCTCGGAGTCGTCGTCCAAAAAACCCACCAAACGGTCGCCGGAACGCAGTATGATGTCGGCAATGACCGCGGCATGACCGCCGCCGCCGATGAGAATGACGTCTTCAGCCATCGTTCTCCGCCTCCGTTCCCATAAATTCTCCCATGGTCGCCTCGCCCGCGGCACTGATGCCCTCGCGGCGCAGCACGATGGCGACCGTTTTGGCGAGGATGCGCAGGTCGCCCCAAAACGTTACGTTTTTGGTATATTCCACGTCGTAGGCGAACTTTTCCTCCCACGTGAGCGTGTTGCGCCCATTGACCTGCGCAAGCCCCGTTACGCCGGGGCGCACGTCGTGGCGATGGCGCTGTTCGGCGCTGTAGCGCGGGAGATATTGCATCAGCAGCGGGCGCGGGCCGACGAGGCTCATATCGCCGCGCAGGATGTTCCAAAACTCCGGAAGCTCGTCAAGGCTCGTCGCGCGCAGCTTTCTGCCGAACGGCGGAAGACGCTCGGCGTCCGGCAGCAATTTGCCGTCCGCGCCGCGCGCGTCGGTCATCGAG
>CAMVGI010000086.1 GCA_947166955.1 uncultured Clostridia bacterium
TCTCGCGCTATACCCGCATTTTAAGCGTCTCTTTTTATTCCGTTGTCGTTGTGGAAAAACCTGTGGAAATTGTGGATAACTATTTGTAGACTTGAATTATTCACAATATTATGTAAATTATTTCGTCCTGTTTTCACCTGTCGAAAACGATTAAAATTTGCCGCCGCCCGATGGAAAAAGGGTCATCTTTTCGAAGTTTTTTCTTTGTGAAAAAAGTTGAACCGTGTCAAAAAAATGAATGATTCGTCGAACGGTTTGCAAGATTTTGTTCTTGAATACACATGGTATTATTCCCCGAAAAATTCACGAAAAATAATGGTTGACGCGCGCAGAGTATTATGCTATAATCGCTTCCGTTGCGAAGCCCCATGCTGGTATAGCTCAGTTGGTAGAGCAGCTGATTCGTAATCAGCAGGTCATCAGTTCGAGTCTGATTACCAGCTCCAAAAAAGCTCCGAAAATCATTGATTTTCGGAGCTTTTTTCTATTCGGTCCGTTGCGGCGCTTGCTTCCGCTTACGCCTCCGCCACGCGCGCATAACGCGCCACGCGCTCGCGCAGCTCGTCGGGCAGCTCGCCCACGCCCGCGTCCGCAAGGTTTGCCGCGGTTTCGCACGCCTTGAGATAATCCGCGGTCAATCCTCTGAGCCGTCGGGACATGTGCTGCAAAATCGCAAGCACCTTTTCCGGCTCCTGCGCAAAGAGCGCGGCGAGGTCGTCCTCGGCGATCTCGCAAACGACGGTATGGTCCGTCAGCGCGACCGCGGAGGCGCTGCGCGGCGCTTTTTCGACCATGCCCATCTCGCCGAAGAACGCGCCCTCGGAAAGCTCCGTCAGCTTTTTCTCGCCCTCTTCGCCGTAACGGGCGAAGATGCCGACTTTTCCCTCGCGGATGTCGTACATGCACGCGCCTTGCTCGCCCTCGCAGAAAATCAGATCGGCGCGGTTGTATTCTGTCAGTTTCACGTTCGTTCGCCTCCCCCGTCAATAATAGTAGGTCATGCCGTATCCGGTGGCAAGCGCGCCCGGATCGTACTTCAAAACAAGCTGCTGCACCTCGGCATACCGGTCGATGAAGCGCTTGAGCTTCGCCATCAGGCCCGTGCTGCGCTCCGCGCCCGTTTTGCGGCAGCCGTCCAGCTCGCGGATCACGCCGCAGACCTCCATGTACTCGCCCGTCAGCTCGCGCGTGCGCCGCCCGATCGAGCGCATGATCTCAAGGATCTTTTCGGGCTTTTCCGCAAAATACGCCTTCAGGTCGTCCGGCACGATCACGTCGGCCTCCGTATCCGCCAACGCGACGGCGGTGGCGCTGCGCGGATCGATGTCGATGGCGGCAAGCTCGCCGAAAATGCGTCCCGCGCCCAGCTCCGTCAGCTTTTGCTCTCCCGCTTTGCCGTAGTTCGCATAGATCCCGACGCTGCCGCTTTTGATCTCATACATCTCGCCGCCCAGCGTCCACTCTTCGAAAATGACCTCTCCGGCTTTGAATCGTTTGATTTCCATACGCTTGTCTCCTGTATTTTGAAAAATCGGAACCCAACGCCTTTCCATTGCCTACTATACACAAGCTCCGCGCAAATGGCAAGCGCAATATGCCGCAGGCACTTGCTTTTTTTCTCCGCAGCGTGTATCCTTTATTTATGACATGTTTTGCGAAAGGAGCGTCCGAAGATGGTCCAGCAGAAAAACATTCTTATGATCCTTCCCGAGGATGCGGAGCCGGTGGAGTTTTGCAGCCTGCTCACGCGTTACAACTACACGCGATTGTGCTTTACGGAGGAGGAGGGCTTTTCGTTCCTTGCGCAAAACAGCGACATCGTTTCCGCGGTGGTCTGGGACATCCGCCTCGCCCTGCAGAGCAATTTCGAAACCATTCAGGCGGTCTCCGCCGACCCGCGCTTCGCGTCCATCCCGATCATCGTGGTCTCGCCCGACGCGCCCACCGAGGCGGATATGCGCTGTCTGGAGTTCGGCGCATCCGACCTCATTTCCCCGCCGTGCCCGTGGGAGCTGCTCTCCAAGCGCATCTACAACGCCATCCGTGCGAAGGATTCGGCAACCTTCTACGAGATCGAAGGGATGCTGCAAAAGCTCCCGTGCAACATCTTTCTCAAGGACGCAGAGGGCAGATACGTCTTCTCCACGCAGTATTGGCGGCATCTGGAAAAGCGCAGCGATCCGAATTGGACGATCCGCGGCAAGACGGATATGGAGGTCCGCAAGGACAAGGAGAACGCCAAGCGCGCGTATGAAAGCGACCGGAAGATCCTTGCGACCGGTCAGGGCGCGCATTACGTGATCGAGGAAAACGAGGACGGCATCCAGGAATTCCTTGAGATCGTCAAGGAGCCGGTGTTCGACGCCGAGGGCGAGATCAACGGCATCATCGCCCTCATCACCGACGTGACGGAGCGCGAACAACTCAAACGCGGCATAAAGAAAAGCGGCTCGGACTGAGCCGCTTTTTTCTTGCAAATTCAGCGCTTGAACGACAGCAGCAACGGAAAGAACTCCTCCCCCCGCTCGGCGCGGACGAAAGCCTTTTCCACGTTCTCGCCCTCTCCCGCCACGACGATGCACAGCGACCCGCGGTACTGCTCCGCGGCGGTGCAGATGGTTTTCAGCGCGCGGTCCATCAGATTGCCGCCCGCGCAGGGCATGTCGAACTCCTCGAAGTGCTCCACGAGCAGCACACCGCCGTTCGCCTTTGCCGCCGCGCGGCGGATGTATTCGTTCGTCATGCCGACGCGCTCGATGACGACCTGTTCCGCGTCCAGCGTGCGGACCTCCGCAAGCGAGAGCAGCCCCGCGCGTTTGAGCTGGCGCGCGATGTACTGCGCCCAGATCAGCGTCCTGTGCTCCGGAAAATCCAGCAGCCCCGCGTTCATAAACGGCGGCTGCATGGAAAAACCGTCGCTGCAGCCCGCCGCCTCCATCTGCGTACGCAGGGATTCCGCCATGCGGTGGATCGGCTCGCGCAGATCGTCGCGCTCCAAAACGGCGGGGTCGACGCACCTGTCGTCGCCGTGGCGCGCGAGGAAATCCGCCGTATAGCCGATCACCTCGTCCAGCCCCGTCTTGGCAAGCTTCGCCGCTTTCTCGCCCTCCGGCGCGTCCTCGCCCTCCGTCACGCGGTAGCAGGCGTATTGCAGCATGCCCGCCGTGTCGCAGAAGCTCTTGTTCCCGATCATGTCCCAAAAGGCAATATCGCTCAGAATAACGGTCGGCGGCGCCGTTTCGCCCGTCACGCCGAGATACAGTCCGCCGAGAAGCTGCTCAAACAGCGCGCTGCACGCAGCGACGCAGTCGCCATACGCATTTTGCTCGTAGAGCGTTTCGATCTTGGCATACTGCGAATTCAACCGCTGCGCGCCGACCATATACGGGCTTGCGCCGATGCTCCCCAAAAGGCTGAATATCTGCTTGTTCACGCTGTTCACCCCGCTTTTCGGACATTACCGCGGATAGTATAGCACATTTTGCGCTTTTTGACAATATCCGCCTTTCGTCTTGTATCGCGCCCGCGTTCGTGATATAATGCTCACAGCGTCATGATATGCAAACCGCATCATTTGCAGGAGGCGACACGATGAAAAAGATTTCGGTGGGACGCTCCGTCCCGAAAATGGCTTTGCCCGCGCCGAAGCAGGCTTTTCCCGCACCGAAGCAGGCGCTCTCCGCTTATGCCGAGCAGCGCATCCTCGAGCAGTTCCCCTTCGATACGAAGGCGCTGCGCAAGGCGGCGAAGTATCTGGAGCCGAAGCGTCTCAAGCTCGTTGCACTTGTCGCCGTCGGCGGCGGCGCGCTGCTGTCGCTGCTCGCCTCCATCGGGCACGAACGGCTCTATCAGGCGGCGGTCGCGCGGGAGCTGAAGCGCCAGCTGGCGCCGCTGAACGCCAAGCTCGACCGGCTCGAAACGCAAAACGAGGAACTGCGCCGTCAGAACGAGTCCCTCAAAGAGCGCCTTCCGGACAAGGCGGGCGTCTGAACCGCCGAAAGCCGCCGCTTTTGCGGAGCGCATCCTCACAGGAAGCGGCCTTCCAGGCAACAGAAAACGCCGTGGGTATCCCCCACGGCGTTTCTTCTTTTATTCTCCGTCCGTCCGGCGTTTTTGCGAAAGCTGACGCAGCTTGAGGTCGGTGTTGAAAAAGTCCTTGGTCGAGCAGCCCGCACGGCCGCCGCCGGCGCAGGCGCACGCACAGGCGCACGCACAGGCGCAGGAGCTGTGCGCGCAGGAGGAATGGTGGCTGCTGCTTCCCCGCGAGGACGAAGAACTGCGCGGCACGGGCACGTGCGTTACGTGGACGCGGACGTAGGTATTCGGCTGGGACGTATAGCGGTACAATCCGTCCGTGTTCTTCTTTTTCAGTTCCTTTTCCTCCGCGGGGATGTCCTCCTCCTTGATGACCTCCTCGCTCTTGATGAAGCTGCGGCCGCAGAACTCGCAGTTGTCCTTGCCCTCCGGACGCGGCGCGCCGCAGCCCTGGCAGGTGGGATAGTACACGATCTTGGTGCGCGTGACCTTTTTCTGCGTGCCGTCGTAGAGCAGCAGGGCAAACTCCGCGTCCAGGGTCTTTGTCGAACGCCGCGCCCGCGATCGCGATCAGGACGCGGAACCCGATCAAAAGGAAGATCATGACGCCTCCGCCGAACACCGCCCAGCCGTCGTCCTCGTCCTCCCATTCGCCGCCCCAGTCGTCGCCCGTCTCGATGCTCTTGCTCACGTCGAAGGCAAACGCGTCGTTGGGATAGGTGACGCTGACGTCGAACATCTCGCCCTTGTCAAGCGCCTTGCTCCACGTAAAGTAGCCGTTCTTTTGGATGCAGGCGGGCGTCTGGGACAGCGCCCGATCGGCATTCCAGCGGATCGTCAGCTCGTCCACGCGGATGTCGTCGAACCAGCCGGGCGTGAAGCGGTACACCGTTTCGCCCTCGGTCAGCTCGTCGACCTGATACATGTAGTCCTGCACGACCTCGAACTCGATCTGCGCGACCTCGCCCGCGTGATACTCGCGGTCGAGATCGACGCGCACGTTGCTGCCGCCGTCGGAAGCGTAGCGTATCTCTTTCACGGCGGGGCTCAGCGCCGTCATGGACAGGTAGTGGTTGTTCGGAATGCCGATCGTCACCCACGAAAGCGGGCCTTCGCTGGTGGAGTCGAGCACCTTCCAGTCAATGTGGTAGCGCATGCGCAGCGTCGCGTCGTCGTTGACGTCCACGGTGATCTCATATCGCAAGATCTCGTCCAGCTCCGCCGCCTGCGCCGTCGCCGTGAAAAGCGGCGATACGAGCAGCAGACACAGCAGCAGGACCGGAAGCAGGCTTCTCTTTTTCATCGTCTCACTCCTCCCCGCCCCGCGGCGCCGTTTTGAGGATACGCAGCGGGCATTCGCAGCGCATCTGCGCCGAGAAGTCGCGCCGCTCGCGACAGCGCTCGCCGTTCCAGATCGTCTCCCAATCGTCGCGCAGCATGGAGCCGAGCGGCTCGTCGGAAAGCCAGCTTTGGCAGGGCACGACGTTGCCGCCGGGCGTGACCGCCATATTGCTCAGGCACGCGCCGCAGTTGGGCGTGGTGATGCCGAGCGACTTGCAGAACTCGTCGTCCACCCACCCGGGCGAGGTGAAGCTGATCTCCATATCGTTGGCGAAGCAGTACGCAACGCTCTCGCGGAGGATCTCGCGCACCTCCGCGTTGGTCAGTTGGAGGCTTTCGGAGTCCGGCGTCGCGGCGTTGCCCGTGGTGATAAGCCCCGAACAGGTGACGTACGTCACGCCCTTTTCGTGCAGGAACCCAAGCGTTTTCACATAGTCGCGGTTGAGCGTGCACAGCGGCGTGTTGACGCTCAAATTAATGCCCGCCGCAAGCGCGTTTTCGATGCCCGAAACGGTGTCGCGCCAGCGCGGCGCGCCGACAAGCCTGTTGTGCGTCTCCTCGTCGGCGGAGTAGAACGTGACCTGCATGCTGTCGAGCGAGGCCGCCTTCAGCTGACGGCAATACTCCGGCGTCAGCTTGACGCCGTTGGTGTTGAGGCGCGTGATGAACCATTTCGCGTACGCGATCAGCTCGACAAGGTCCGGACGCATGG
>CAMVGI010000087.1 GCA_947166955.1 uncultured Clostridia bacterium
GGAAACGACGAGACGGAGGTTCGCCTCGGCGAGCTTCTGCTTGGATGCCTCGCCCTTTTCGACGGCGGCGAGCAGCTTGCTGCGTTCGGATTTGCTCAGCGACTTGCCGGCGGCCTTCGCGTCGTCCAGCTTCTGCTGCGCCTCCATACCGGCGGTCATCTCGCTCGCGAGCGAGATCTCCTCGTCGGCGGAGAGCAGGGCGACCTTGCCGATCTCCTTGAGGTACATACGCACGGGGTCGTCGATGGAGAAGCTGTCCACCAGTTCGTTGGGGTCGATCAACTCCTCCTCCTCGATCTCGGCGATGGCCTCCATCGGCGGCTCATCGTCGTCGGCGTCGTCGACGCCGAGATCGGAGCTGGAGACGTCGATGCCGAGCTGATCAAACGACTCGTAGACCTGATCGATCTGATCGGGCGTGAGCGTCAGCTCGTCGAGCTGCTCCAAAAGCTCGGACGCGTCCAGCTTGCCGGCGCGCTTTGCCCGCGCGAACAGGTCGCGCAGCTTTTCATGCTCGCCGAGGACCGCCGCGGCGGGCAGCGAGGCAATGACGGATTCCTCCAGCGGAGGGGCCTTCTTTTCCGACTCCGTTTTCTTCTTCGACGGCGCCTTTTCGATCACAACGGGGATCTCCTCGACTTCGCCGAGGCCGGCGAGAATACTGTCGGCCTCGGCCTCCAGATCCCGCGTGTCAAAATCGTTGTCCATCTCGTTCGCCATGAAATGATCCTCCATCTCTATTCTGAAAGTTTCTTTTTATATTTTTCCATTGCCGCGGAAAGCGGGTCGGCGGCGGACGCGCCGCGCTTTTCGCCTTCCTCGCGGATGATGCGAAGGTAGTCGCGCAGCGCTTTTTCCCGCGCCGCGTGGTCGTTGGATTCCGGCTTTTGCAAAAGCCCCGTCAGATGCCCCAGCTCGTCCGCGTCGAACGCGCCGTCGAGCGCGCCGAGGCGGATGCCGCCGCTTGCGCGCTGCTGCCAGAGCGCGGTGAAGAGCCTGCCGAGCAGCGCCGACGAAAATTCGTCCTCCCGCAGAGGCGGCTCCGCGCCGAAAAGCGAGTCGTCGAGCGTCAGGAGCCGCAATAGTCCCTCCTCGGCGAGCGCCGAGCGCGTATTTTCGTAGCGCATCGCGCGTGCTTTCGGCTGTGCCGCCGCCGCAGGCTTCAAATCGCGCTTTACCTGTTCGCGCCGATCCTTTTTCACCTTGCGGGCGAATGCGCGCTTGACCTCCAGCTTCAGCGCGTCCGCCGTGATGCCGGCGGCCTCCGCCGCGCGCACGGTGTAGACCTCGCGCTCGACCGCGTTGGGGATGTCCGCGAGCAGCTCCGCAGCGGCGGCGGCGTATCCGATGCGCCCGCGGTCGTCGGTGAGGTCGAATTTGCCCTGAAGCTGCGCCATGCGGAAATCCATGCCGCTTTCGCTGCCCGAAAGCAGGTTTTCAAAGGCGTCTTTGCCCTGATATTTGATGAAATCGTCCGCGTCCTGCTTGATGTACTGCCCGTCGACAAGCCGCTTGGGCAACTCCAGCACGCGGACGTTGAAATCCGTGTCGTTCAAAAGCGACAGTGCCTTCTGCGTCGCGATCTTGCCCGCGTCGTCGTTGTCGTAGCAGAGGATGAGATCCTTGGTGTAGCGTGAGAGCAGGTGGATCTGCTCCTGCGTCAGCGCCGTGCCCATCGAGGCGCAGGCGTTGTCGAAGCCCGCCTGATGGAGCATCACCACGTCGATGTTGCCCTCGACGAGCAAAATGCCCTCGCGCTTGCTCTTTTTCGCGAGATTGAGGCCGTAGAGCACGCGGCGCTTGCTGTAGACCACCGTTTCGGGGGTGTTCATGTACTTCGCGCCGGGGTCGTCCTTGCTGATGATGCGCCCGCCGAAACCGAGCACGTCGCCGCGCACGTCGATGATGGGGAAGATGAGGCGGTTGCGGAACTTATCGTACGCGCCGCCGTTCTTGCCGTTGAGCACCAAACCCGCCGCGACCAGCTCGGCGCGCGTATAGCCCTTTTGCGTCATCGCGTTGAGCAGGCCGTCCCACTCGTCGCTCGCCGCGCCGAGGCCGAAGTTCGTCGCGTTTTTCTGCGTGATCTTGCGCGAATTCATGTACGCGAGCACCGCTTCGCCCTTGGGCGAGTGGAGCTGTTCGTAGTAAAACCGCGCGGCGTCGCGGTTGAGCGCGAGCAGACGCGAGCGAAGGCGGGAGGCGGAATCGTCGCGCGTATCCTCCGGCACGGGAAGGTTCGCGCGCTTGGCGAGAAACCGCACCGCGTCGGGGAAGGAGAGGTTTTCCTCTTCCATGATGAAGTTGATGACGCCGCCGCCTTTTTTGCAGCCGAAGCAGTAGTAGATCTGCTTGTCCGGCGAGACGGAGAACGAACCGGTCTTTTCGCTGTGGAACGGGCAGAGCCCGAAGTAGTTTGCGCCCTTGTGCGTGAGCGTGACATAGTCGCTCACGACGTCGACGATGTCGCTTCGCGCGGTCAGCTCGTCCAAAAAACGCTGGTCGAACGCCACGCGCATCGCCTCCTTCCCAGTGCCGCATAATGTCATATACGCCAAGAAGGACGCGTTTCCTCTTTTTTCTTCAAAAAAATTTTTGCTTTCCTCTGATTTTGCGCGTGGCAAAAATTGACAACATTGATAGAACGCGCTATAATTCTATCGATTATGGACATTTTCGGAAAGGAGGGCGGACGATGGATGTTCAACTCTTTGCCGTACAATTGGCCCGCCCCCTGACCGACGAGGAGGCGGACACCTTTCTGCGGATCATGCCGCCCGAGCGGCGCGAACGGCTGATGAAGGTGCCGAAGGAGGAGCTGCGGCACGAGCCGCTTTGCGCCTACGCCATCCTCTATATGGCGACGCGGACGATCTACGGCTGGAAGACGCTCCCCAAGCTGCGCTACAGCAAGTACGGCAAGCCCGAGTTCGAGGACTATCCCGAGGTGCAGTTCAACATCAGCCATACGCGCCGCGCGGCGCTGGTTGGTTTACATAACGAACCGCTCGGCGTGGACATTGAGAAGATCCGCCCCGTGAGCGAGCGGACGATGGAGCGCATCGCCGGAACGACCTCGCGCCAGGAGTTTTTCGAAAGCTGGGTGCGCCGCGAGTGCCGCAGCAAGTGGAACGGCGCGGGCCTCGGCTCCATTCGGGAGGACGAAAGCCCCGCGATGCTCGGCGAGCGCATCGTGTACCTCGATACGTTTCCGGACTATGTGGCCTGCGTGTGCACGCACTCGGACGCAAGGATCGCAAAGATACGGACGTTTACCATCAAATAAAGGTTGACGCCTGCTGAAAAACAGACAAAAACGCGGGAAAGCACAATGCTTTCCCGCCATTTTCGTTATAGCGTCCGATTACAGCTCCACAATCTCGTAGGTATGCCCCGTGCGAGGGAGAAAGACTTGCAGCAGGTCGCTTGTCGCGACGGCGAGGCTGCCCGTGTTGTCGCAGGGGTGGCAGGCGAAGCGCTCCGCCCCGACCACGTCGCGGTCGAAAATGAGGTGGACGAGGCACTGTGTGTCGTTCGCAAGCCCCAGCACGCTGCACGAGCCGGGGGAGCAGCCGAGCAGCTCCTCCATCTTCTCCGGCGGCGCGAACGAGAGGCGCGACGAGCCGATCTGGCGGCTCAGGTCCTTGGTGTAAAACGGCTTGTCCTCCGGCATCGCCAGCAGATAGAACGCGGTTTGCTGACGGTTGCAGAGAAAGAGGTTCTTGCAGATGCGCACGTTCAGCGCGTCGCTGATGGCGGCGCAGAGCTCCATTGTCTCCGCCGGCTCGTGTTCGACGCGGCGGTAGGGGATGCCCAGAGAATCCAGCAGGGCGAACGCGGCCTTGGCGCGCGCGGAGGCCTCCGACGGCGCGGTTTCGTAGATTTGGGAGATCTGCACGGCTCAAGCCTCCTTGAGCAGATTTTCGCCCGCCTTGTAGACGTCGCCCGCGCCGACGGTGAGGATCAGGTCGCCGGGCTGCGCGACGGAGCGCAGCGTCTCCGTGACCTTGGCGAGCGTGGGACAGTAGATCGCGCCGGGGATCTTCGCGGCGAGGTCGGCGGAGGAAATGCCGATGTCGTTCTGCTCGCGCGCGGCGTAGATCTCCGCGAGGACGACGACGTCCGGCAGCTTCAGCTCCTCGACGAACTCGTTGAACAGCGCGTGCGTGCGCGAGTAGGTGTGCGGCTGGAACGCGCAGACGATGCGCTTGTAGGGCAGTGTTTTCGCCATCGTCAGCAGCGCGTGCAGCTCGCCGGGATGGTGGGCGTAATCGTCGTAGACCGCCGCGCCGCGGAATTCGCCCTTGCGCTCGAAGCGGCGTCCCGCGCCGTGGAAGGTGGCGAGGCCCTGCGCGACCGCCTCGCCGGAGATCCCCAGCAGGTATGCCGCGGACGCCGCGGCGAGGGCGTTCATCACATTGTGCGCGCCGCCGACGTTCAGCGCGACGTGGGCGTAGGTCTCGCCGCGGACGACGACGTCGAATTCGGGCAGGCCGTCCGTCCAGACGAGGTTCGCGGCGTGGCAGTCGGCGTCTTCGCCGTCCATGCCGAACCAGAACACGGGGCGCTCCATGCCCGCGAGCGTATCCCGCGCACCCTTGTCGTCGCGGTTGGCGACGACGAAGCCGCGCTCGGGGACAAGCTCGGCGAACTTGCGGAAGGACTTCTCCACGTCCGCGAGGTCCTTAAAGAAGTCGAGGTGGTCCGCCTCCACGTTCAAGATGACCGCGACGGTCGGGAAAAAGCTCAGAAACGAGTTGCAGTACTCGCAGCTCTCGGCGATGATGGTGTCCCCCCTGCCGACGCGGTAGCCCGAGTGCAGCAGTTCCAGCGTGCCGCCGATCATCACCGTGGGGTCCTTTTGCGCCGCCATGAAGATGTGCGTCGCCATCGAGGTCGTGGTGGTCTTGCCGTGCGTGCCGGAGATGCACAGGGCGTTCCGATAGCCCTTCATGATGGCGCCCCACGCCTGCGCGCGCTCGAAGACCGGAATGCCGCGCGTCACCGCGCCGGAGATCTCGGGATTGTCGTCATGGATGGCGGCGGTGCGCACGACGAAGTCGCAGTCGCCGAGGTTTTCGGCGGCGTGACCGATCGCCACGCGGATGCCGAGCGAGCGCAGATGCTCGACGGCGGGGCCGTCGTTCATGTCGCTGCCCTGCACCTGAAGTCCCATGCCGTGCAGCACCTCGGCAAGCGGGCTCATCGATACGCCGCCGATGCCCGCGAGGTGCGCGCGCTTGCCGGGGACGAGGTAAGAGGAAATATCCATATCAAAAGTCCTTTCGGAAAACGGGATTTCTAACCTATATAGTATAATATACCCAAGGACAAAGCGCAATTATCTTTTTTTGACGGAACTTCCTATATTATGTAGACAAAACTTCGTTTTTCTGCTATGATACGCTCATAACTTTGTGCGTAAGGGAACGACTATGGGGCAGGACGAGCGAAAACGGAATATCCGCACCGTCGGCGCGATGATGGCGCTGACGCTGCTGGGCAAGGTGCTGGGCCTTATGCGCGACATGCTGCTGGGGCGGAATTTCGCCACCGGCATGGCGGCGGACGCGTTTTTGACCGCGAGCCGCATCCCGCGCAACTTTTTCGACGCGATCTTTGCCTCCGCCATTTCGGCGAGCTTTATCCCCGTTTTTAACGAATACCTCGAAAAAAAGGGCAGGGACGAGGCGTTCCGGCTGTCGGACGCGTTCATCACGCTTATGACGCTGCTCACCGCCGCGCTCAGCGCGCTGGGGATGCTTTTTGCGAAGCCGCTCACGGCGCTGCTTGCCAACGGCTTCGACGCCGAGACCGCCGCACTGTGCGCGTATCTGCTGCGGCTGCTGTTCCCGACGGTGCTCTTTACGGGACTTGCGTTCTCGCTTGTGGGCATTTTGCAGTCGCTCGGCGAATTCAACATCCCCGCGCTCCTCTCCGCCGCGTCGAACGCGGTCATCATCCTCTACTACCTCTTTTTTGTCGACCGTTTCGGCGTCGTCGGCCTCGCGGCGGCGTTTCTCGTCGGCTGGGGCGCGCAGGTGCTCATCCAGCTCCCGTCGCTGCGGAAATTCG
>CAMVGI010000088.1 GCA_947166955.1 uncultured Clostridia bacterium
TCCTGGTAGTCTATCATCGTGCGGTTCTCCCCGCCGTGCAGCTTCGTCAGCTCCACCCACTCGCCCGTCGCTTTGTCCGCGTAGTAAATGACGGAGCTTTGATTGAGCTTCAAGGCGGTGATGTCCACATCCATCTCCGGCTCTAGCACCGTATTGACATACTGCATAAAGGTGCGGTAAAAAAGCCCCGCCGTCAGAATGCCGATGACAAGGAGCGTAAAGATGACTTTGAGAATGCCGAGCAGGATACTGCCGATCACACCCAAGACCGGCTTTTGCTGTTTTTCCATATGCGGCAGTTCTTCCTTTCTTTAGTGTCCGAGTGGTACGCATACCACCAGAAATTGTATCATTTAGTGTTATTCTACCACGGCTGTCAAGTCGAAATATTTGTTTTTTGCCGCGGATTTTGGATTTTTTCCGAATCCCTCTCGTCGAATCTCTCGGTTTTCAGAAATATTTCATCGTCTTTGCCTTTTTTTACAAAAGAACTCTTGCACATTATATAATTATAGTATATAATAGCCACAGTAAATCAATCGGAGGTATCCCATGAGCGAGGATTTCGGCCCCAACATCGTAACGATCATCAGCGAGGAGACCGGCGAGGAGATCGAACTGGAGTTCATTGATGCCCTCGAATACAACGGCGTGGTCTACCGCGCGTTCTTCCCCGTCGTTGAGGACGAGGAGGAGACTGGCGACGAAGAGGAATACGGTCTGATCATCCTCAAGGCGGAAACGGTCGACGGCGAGGAGATGCTTGTCGAGATCGAGGACGAGGACGAGGTTAACACCGTTTACGACAAGTTTATGGAACAGCTCCTTGAGGACGAGGAAGACTGATTTCCGAGAGAACGGGAAGGCGTTTTTATGGATGCGGTAAAAAACATTTTGGGAACGGTCGCGGGCGTTCTTGGGCCGATTTTCCACGGCGCGGGACACGTGTTTTCCTCCGCGGGAGACGTCCTGTCCAAAATGGGATCGACCATCTTTGTGCTTGGCTTTATCGGCATTCTGTTTACGTTCCTGTGGTTTCTGTTCCGGTATCTGGACCAGAAGCAGCTCACCCTTCCCACCGTGATCTTCGTGTTCTTCTTCTTTGTGTTCCTCAGCGCCAATCTGCTGATGATTGCGCAGGACGCGAAGGTAAAGGAGACCGTCCCCGCCTCCGCCGCCGCGCAGACGGTCGCGGCGGAAGCAAAACCCGCGGCGGAGCCGCTCCCCGAGGGGAACGTTCCCGTTTGACAAACATATCATGAAATAAAAATACCCTGCGTGGTTCGTGATAGCGTTTTCTATAACCCACATTTCGTTATAAGGGATGCCGGATCGGATGGCGGTTTGCAGGCCTCCCGGCTGCATTTGCGGCTGGAAGTTGGAAGCAGTAAAGCCGGACGGAGGCGACCCACCTGTCCTTTGGGTGCAGGTTATAACGTGCGCTACACGGCTATCGCGGGGTATTTTATGTTCAAAAGGCGTTGTCTTTTGAACATGAGGTACAATTTCCATGTATTTGTCTCTTGCGTTTTCGTGCATTCTGTTGTAAAATAACCCCTGATAGCTGTAACGAAGTGCTTCGCGCACGGGCTGGGATCTCCGGCCCCTGCCGGAGCACCTTTATTTTTGCAAGGAGGAGTGCAACCATGACACTGGTCACCAACGGAAGGCTCATCACCCGCGACGAAACCGCCAAGGGCTACTATGAGCACGGCGCGGTCGCCTATGAGGGAACAAAGATCGTTGAGGTCGGCGAAGAAAGCGCGCTGAAGGCGAAGTATCCGAACGCAGAGCTTATCGACGCGAAGGGCGGCGTCATCATGCCCGCTTTCATCAACGCGCATACGCACATCTACTCCGCGCTTGCCCGCGGCCTTTCCATCAAGGGCAACAACCCCACGAACTTCTACGAGGTGCTTGACGGAACGTGGTGGGCGATCGACCGCCACCTTTATATGGACGGCACGAAGGCGAGCGCCGACGCGCTCTACCTCGATTGCATCAAGCAAGGCGTAACAACGATCTTCGACCACCACGCGAGCTACGGCGAGATCCCCGGCACGCTCCATACCATCGGCGAGAGCGCAAAGGAATTCGGCATCCGCTCCTGCCTCTGCTATGAGGTCAGCGACCGCGACGGCGAGGAAAAATGCCTGCAAGCCATCAAAGAGAACGCCGATTGGATCAGCGAGTGCGAAAAGAATAAGGACCCGATGCTCGCGGCGATGTTCGGCGGCCACGCGCTGTTCACCATCTCCGACAAGACCTTTGACCGCATGGTCGAAGCGAACAACGGACGCACGGGCTACCACATCCACGTCTCCGAGGGCATGAACGACGTGTACGACAGCCTGCAGAACTATGGCCGTCGTCCCGTGCAGAGGCTTCAGGATCACGGCATCCTCGGCGAAAAGACCATTCTCGGCCACTGCATCCACGTCAATTCCGCCGAAATCGACATCATCAAGAACACGAACACGATGGTCGTCAACAACCCCGAGAGCAACATGGGCAACGCCGTCGGCATCTGCCCCGTGCTCCCGCTCTACAAGGCGGGCATCCTGCTCGGCATGGGCACCGACGCGTACACCAACGACATGCTGGAGTCCATCAAGGTCGCGCTCTGCTCGCAGCGCAACAACGCGTGCCTGCCGAACGTCGCGTGGTGCGAGGTCACGGACATGCTCTTTAAGAACAACGCCAAGATCGGCGCGAAGTACTTCCCCGACCCGCTCGGCGTGTTGAAGCCCGGCGCGGCGGCGGACATCATCGTGATGGACTACAAGCCCTTCACCCCGTTCTCCGACGCGAACATCGACGGCCACATGATCTTCGGCATGACGGGCCGCCAGTGCCAGACCACCATCGCCAACGGCAAGCTGCTGATGCGCGACCGCGAGCTGGTCGGCGTCGACGAGGAGGCGGTCAACGCGCACATCCTCGAAGCCGCCAAGAAACTTTGGGGCGAATTGAATCATTGTCAGTACTGACAATGATTCAACGATTCAACATAAGCTTAACTCGATAGAGGAGGTTTCAAATATGTCCGAGAAAATGTACCCCATTCCCTTTGAATCCCTGATGAAATGGGTCGTGACCGAGTACGCCGCAAGCGGCGACATTTTCGGCGTCCATAAGGCATATCGCGCGACCGGCAAGACGCTGCCCATCTTCGGCGAGACCATCGAGACGCCGTTCGGCCCCGCCGCGGGGCCCAACAGCCAGCTCGCGCAGAATATCATCGCCGCGTACTTCGCAGGCGCGCGCTTCTTCGAGGTCAAGACCGTGCAGAAGATGGACGGCAAGGAGCTTGCCGCCTGCGTGCCCCGCCCCTGCATCCTCGCCATGGACGAGGGCTATAATCAGGAGTGGTCCACCGAGCTGACCGTTCCGCAGGCGCAGGACGAATACATCAAGGCTTGGTGCGTGCTCAAGGTCATCTCGAAGGTCTACGGACTCGGCGACCCGAACGGGTTCGTGTTCAATATGTCCGTCGGCTACGACCTCGACGGCATCAAGGGCGAGAAGGTCAACACCTACATCGACAACATGATGGACGCGTCGAAAACGCCGCAGTTTGCGGAGTGCAAGCGCGTTCTCAAGGAGCTGTTCCCCGCGGAGGCAGACTATATCGACGGCATTTCCCCGCGCGTTTCCCGCTCCGTCACGGTTTCGACGCTGCACGGATGTCCCCCGCAGGAGATCGAGCGCATCGCGTCGTACCTCCTGACCGAGAAGCATCTGCACACCTTCGTCAAGTGCAACCCGACCATTCTCGGCTACAAGACCGCGCGCACCATCCTCGATTCCATGGGCTATGACTACATCGTCTTCGACGAGCACCACTTCAACGAAGACCTCCAGTGGGAGGACGCCGTGCCGATGTTCGAGCGCCTGCAAAAGCTCGCGGACGAGAAGCGTCTCGAATTCGGTCTCAAGCTCTCCAACACCTTCCCCGTCGACACCACGCGGAACGAACTGCCCGGGCAGGAGATGTATATGTCCGGCCGCAGCCTGTTCCCGCTGACCATTGAGATGTGCAACCGCATCTCCCGCGCGTTTGGCGGCAAGATGCGCATTTCGTTCGCGGGCGGCGCGGAGTTCTTCAACTGCGACAAGCTGTTCTCCACGGGCATTTGGCCCATCACCGTCGCCACGACGATCTTGAAGCCCGGTGGCTACAACCGCCTGCGCCAGATGGTCGAAAAGGTCGAGCCGCTCCCCTACCGCGCGTTCTCCGGAACGGACAGCGCCGCCATCGCCGACCTTGCCGCCGCGGCGCGCCACGACTTCCATCACCTCAAGCCCATCAAGCCCCTGCCCACACGCAAGAACAACGAACAGGTGCCGTGGCTCGACTGCTTCCTCGCTCCCTGCGCGGGCGGCTGCCCCATCGAGCAGGACATCCCCGAGTATCTGGAGCTTTGCCGCAAGGGGCTTTACGGCCCCGCGCTGAAGCTCATCACCGAGAAGAACGCCCTGCCGTTCATCACGGGCACCATCTGCGCGCACCGCTGCCAGAACAAGTGCTCGCGCAGCTTCTACGACGAGAGCGTCCACATCCGCGACACCAAGCTGGTCGCCGCGAAGAACGGCTACGACGCGCTGATGGCGTCCATCAAGGTCCCCGAAAAGGTCGCGGGCAAGAAGGCCGCCATCGTCGGCGGCGGCCCGACGGGCATCGCCGCGGCGTACTTCCTCGGACGCGCCGGCGTCGAGACCACGATCTTCGAGCGTGAGGAGAAGCTCGGCGGCGTGCCGCGCTACGTCATCCCCGCGTTCCGCATCAGCGACGAGGCGATCGACAAGGACGTCGCCCTCATGGAGAAATACGGCGTCGAAGTGAAGTGCGGCGCGCCCGCGCCCTCCGTCAAGGAGCTCAAGGCGCAGGGCTACACGCATATCCTGCTCGCGACCGGCGCGTGGAAGGCGGGCAAGCTCGACATCGAGGGCAACGTCGCGGGCGTCATCCAATGGATGAAGGAGATGAAAACGCAGGTCAAGCCCTCGCTCTCCGGCAGCGTGGTCGTCGTCGGCGCGGGCAACCCCGCGATAGACGCGGCGCGTGTCGCCAAGCGCGCCGGCGCGAAGGCCGCGATCCTCTACCGCCGCACGAAGAAGGAAATGCCCGCCGACGAGCACGAGCTCAAGCTCGCCATCGACGAGGGCGTGGAGTTCATCGAGCTGGCGGCGCCCGTCAAACAGGCGGACGGCAAGCTCATCTGCGAGAAAATGAAGCTCGGCGCGCCCGACGCCTCCGGACGCCGCAGCCCCGAGCCGACGGGCGAAACGTTCGACATCCCCTGCGACCTCGTCATCTCCGCCGTCGGCGAGAAGGTCGACGACGCGCTCATGGCGGCGAACGGCGTACAGATGGAGCGCAAGGGTCCCGCGTTCCAGACCAACGTGGACGGCGTTTGGTGCGCGGGCGACGCGCACCGCGGCCCCGCCACCATCGTCGAGGGCATCGCGGACGCCGCGGCGTTCTGCGAGGCGGTCACGGGCAAGAAGCACGCCTACGACATTCCCGAGGAGGCGTACGTCTGCCACAGCGGCGCGGTCGCCAAGAAGGGCGTGCTCGCCATGGCGGACGATGTCTGCTGCGAGGGCGAGCGCTGCCTGCAGTGCCGGGTCGTATGCGAGAACTGCGTCGATTCCTGCCCCAACCGCGCGAACGTCGTCATCAAGCTCGCCGACCGTTCGCACCAGATCCTGCACGTCGACAAGATGTGCAACGAGTGCGGCAACTGCACGCAGTTCTGCCCCTATGCCTCCGAGCCGTGCCACGACAAGTTCACCCTCTTCCAGACGGCGGAGGATATGAACGAGAGCAAAAACGCGGGCGTGCTGTTCCTCGACGGCGGCAAGGCGCGCATCCGCATGTTCGACGGCGTGAAGGACTACGATCTGGACGCCGCGGAAACGGGTCTTCCTCCGATGCTGGAGCAGTTCATCCTCACCATCCGCGACAAGTACTCGTATCTGTATCAATAACGTGCATTGTAAAGGAGGAACGCC
>CAMVGI010000089.1 GCA_947166955.1 uncultured Clostridia bacterium
ATCGAGTGTTATTACCCAAAGTACACCCCTGAGCAGCAGGCGTTTTACCTGCATCTTATCGAAAAATACAGCCTGCGCGCCACCGGCGGGAGCGATTTCCACGGCGAGCGCGTCAAGCCGGACGTCGCGCTCGCGGCGTGGGAACTGGACGTCGATTGGCTGTAACGGGAGGGAACGCATGAAAGCGTTGATACTCAATTCCGGCCTCGGCCGCCGCATGGGCGTGCTCACGAGCGATCTCGGCGAAGGAGACCATCCTCAGCCGTCAGCTGCGTCTGCTCGAAGAAGCGGGCGTGAGCGAGGTCGTAATGACTACGGGCTACTATGACGAGGTGCTTGCGGCGTACTGCCGCTCGCTCGACCGGAGCATTCCGATTACCTTTGTCAACAACCCGCTCTACGCGGAGACAAATTACATCTACTCCATCTACTGCGCGCGCGAGGCGCTGCGCGGCGAGGAAATCGTGCTCATGCACGGCGACCTGGTGTTCGAGCCGAGCGTGCTGGACGACGTGATTGCGAGCGAAAAGAGCTGCATGAAGGTTAGCTCGACCGCGCCGCTGCCGGAGAAGGATTTCAAGGCGGTCGTGCGCGACGGGCGCGTGCGCGCGGTCGGCGTGGAGTTTTTCGACGACGCCGTGGAGGCGCAGGCGCTCTATCATCTCCTGCCGGACGATTGGGCTGTTTGGCTCGACAAGATCTGCGAATACTGCGAGCGCGGCGAGAGAAAGTGCTACGCCGAAAAGGCGTTGAACGAGATCGCCGACCGCTGTGCGGTCTATCCGCTCGACGTGGAAAACAGGCTCTGCGCCGAAATCGACACGCCGGAGGATCTTGCGGTCGTCTCCGAGAAGCTGCGCGAGATCGAAAACCGCACGGTCTACATGTGCTTTTCCGCCGATATGCTCCACAGCGGGCATATCGCCATCATCAAAAAGGCGGCGAAGCTGGGCAAGCTCACCGTCGGCGTTCTCTCGGACGAGGCGGTGGCGAGCTACAAGCGTTTCCCGCTCGTGCCGTTTGAGGAGCGCAAGTCCCTTTTTGAGAGCATCAACGGCGTGGCGCGCGTGGTCGAGCAGAAAACGCTCAGTTATGCCGACGTTCTGCGCGAGCTGCGCCCCGCCTATGTCGTCCACGGCGACGATTGGCGCGAGGGCTTCCAGAAACCCATCCGCGACGAGGTCGTGAGCGTGCTTGCCGAGTACGGCGGGCGGCTGGTGGAATTTCCCTACACCAAGGGCAAGCAGTTTGACGAGCTGGAGAAAATGTCGCGCATGCAGCTCGGCATGCCGGACCAGCGCCGCGGACGGCTTCGCAGGCTCATCTCGATGAAGGGCTGCGTGACCGCGATCGAGGCGCACTCCGGCATCACCGGCCTGCTTGCGGAAAAGACGACGGTCTTGCAGGACGGAAAGACCTACCAATTCGATGCGATGTGGGTTTCCTCGCTGTGCGACTCCACGGCGAAGGGAAAGCCCGACATCGAACTGGTGGACATGACCTCGCGCTTTCGCACGATCGAGGACATCATGGAGGTCACGACCAAGCCGATCATCTTCGACGGCGACACCGGCGGTCTTGCAGAGCACTTCGTTTACACGGTGCGCTCGCTGGAGCGCATGGGCGTTTCCATGGTCATCATCGAGGACAAGACGGGGCTCAAGAAGAACAGCCTCTTCGGCGCCGAGGTGGAGCAGACGCAGGACAGCATCGAAAACTTCTGCGAAAAGATCCGCGCGGGCAAACGGGCGCAGAAAACACCGGATTTCATGATCTGCGCGCGCATCGAGAGCCTTATTCTCGAACGCGGCATGGACGACGCGCTTGAGCGTGCGTTCGCCTTTGCCGGCGCGGGCGCGGACGCGATCATGATGCACAGCCGCAGAAAGGACCCCGCCGAGATCTTCGAGTTCCTGCGCCGTTTCCGCGAAAAGGACAAGACGACGCCCGTCGTGCTTGTGCCGACGTCCTATAACACCGTTTATGAGGACGAGTTCAAAAAAGCGGGCGCGAACGTTATCATCTATGCCAACCAGCTCACGCGCTCCGGTTTCCCCGCGATGCAGAACGCGGCGCGGCTCATTCTTGAGAACCACCGCGCGAAGGAGTGCGACGACATCTGCATGTCCATCAAGGACATCATCACGCTGATTCCGGAGGAGTAAGGTGAGCCAGACGATCTGCCGCGGCGTCGGACCGCTGAAGGAGATATGGGAAAGCCTCGGCGCGCGGCGGGTGCTGCTCGTGTGCGGCGCTTCGTTTGACCGCTTGAGCGTGCGCGGCGCGGTGCTTCCGCCGGACGCGGAGGTTGTCCGCTTTTCAGGCTTTCACCCGAATCCGTGCCGGGAGGACGTCGAAGACGGCGTCGTTCTGTTCCGGCGCGAGCGCTGCGATGCGATCCTTGCCGTCGGCGGCGGGAGCGCCATCGACGTGGCAAAGTGCATCAAACTTTTTAGCGGCTCCGGCGTGCCGCTCGTCGCAATGCCGACGACGGCGGGAACGGGCAGCGAGTCCACGTGCCACGCGGTGGTCTATGAAAACGGCGTAAAGCAGTCGGTTTCCGACCCGTCCATTCTGCCGCAGGTCGCTGTGCTGGAGCCGTCGGTCTTGCGGGGACTGCCGCCGTATCAGAAAAAATGCACCATGCTCGACGCGCTCTGCCAGGGCGTCGAGTCGTGGTGGTCGATCAACGCGACGGAAGAGAGCGAATCGCTCGCGCGTGCGGCGGTCGAAGGGATCGCGGCGCATTGGCGGACGTATATCGACTCCGACGGCGCGTCGGGCGCGTCGGAGATCATGGAGGCGGCGAACCTCTCAGGGCAGGCGATCAGCATTACGGCGACGACCGCGCCCCATGCCATGAGCTATAAGCTCACTTCGCTCTACGGCCTTCCGCACGGACACGCCGTCGCGCTGTGCATGCGGGAGGTTTGGCCCTATCTTGCCGCGTACGCGGACGAACACGCCGATTCACCGGAAACCGCGCGCTTGCGCGGCGTGCTTGCGGCGCTGGAGAAGGTATTGCCCTTCGCGGACTTCCGCGCGATGCTCGACACGCTCGGCATGGAGCGGCCGCGGGCTGAAAACAGGGAGGCGGAGCTTTCTCTACTCGCCGCTTCGGTCAATCCGGAGCGGTTGAAAAACAGTCCGGTCGCGCTGGGACAGGAGACCCTGCGCGCCATGTATGAAAGGATACTTCGATAGATGAAAGCGGAACGGTTTATGGAGCTCCTCGGAGCCGATTTCTATGCCGGCGTGCCGGATTCGCAGCTCAAGGCGCTGTGCGACTGTCTGCTCATGCGCTGCGGAACGGACGCCGCGCACCATGTGATCGCCGCGAACGAGGGCAATGCGGTCGGCCTTGCCGCGGGGTATCACCTTGCGACGGGGAAGACCGCCGTCGTCTATTTGCAGAATTCCGGCGAGGGCAACGTCATCAACCCCCTTGCCTCGCTGTGCAATGAAAAGGTCTACGGCATCCCCGTCCTCTTTGTCGTCGGCTGGCGCGGCGAGCCGGGCGTTCACGACGAGCCGCAGCATATCTATCAGGGCGAGGTGACGCTTCGACTGCTGGAGGATATGGACGTTGCGTACCGCGTGCTCGACGCGCAGACCTCGGAGGAGGACGTCGCGGCGGCGATGGCGGAGTTCCGCGCGTTGTTCGCGCAAGGCAAACAGGCGGCGTTCGTCGTGCGCAAGGGCGCGCTGACCACGGAGGAAAAGCCGAACTACGTCAACGCATATTCCATGCGGCGCGAGGAGATCATCCGCCATATCGTCCGCTTCAGCGGGGACAATCCCATCGTATCCACGACGGGCAAGGCGAGCCGCGAGCTGTTCGAGCTGCGCGCCGCGGCGGGCGAGGGACACGAGCGCGACTTTTTGACCGTCGGCTCGATGGGGCACAGTTCGTCCATCGCGCTCGGCATCGCGGCGCAGCGCCCCGACCGCAAGGTTTGGATTATCGACGGGGACGGCGCGGCGCTCATGCACATGGGCGCTATGGCGGTGCTCGGCGCGGCGGCGCCGAAAAACCTTGTCCACGTCGTCGTCAACAACGGAGCGCACGAGTCCGTCGGCGGACAGCCCACGGCGGCCGGACGGATCGACCTCGTCCAGATCGCAAAAGGCTGCGGCTATCCGCGCGCGGTATCCGTTTCGGATTTCGACGCGCTGGACAAGGCGCTCGGCGAGGCTAAGACGGCGGACGAGCTGACGCTGATCGAGGCAAAATGCGCCATCGGCGCGCGCGACGACCTCGGCAGGCCCACGACCACCGCAAAGGTGAACAAGGAAGGGTTTATGGCGTATTTGGACGCGCGCCATTGACAAATTGACGGTCGCGTAATACAATATATTGTAGACGAAAATGGAAATCTGTCCGCGAACTTGTGCCGCGGGCGGATTTCTGCAGCGTGAAGGGGGGATGGCGCGCCATGGATAAAGACACGGGGCGAAACGGGATATCCGTCAAGCACATCATGATCCCGGCGGCGATCCTGCTTTTGCTCCTGCATGCCTGCATCGTGCTCAACACCGTCCGCATCAACCGCATGGGACAGGCGATCTCCGGCATCACGCAGCACAGCTTCAGCTATTCGCAGACCGCCAAGGAGTTTGAGGCCAGCGCCGACCGGCTTGCCGACAAGGCGCGGCTGTATGTGAGCACGGGCACGCTGGAATACGTCGAAGACTATATGCGCGAGCTTGACCGCATTGAAACTCGGTACGCGGAAACGATGGACCTGATGATCAGCAGCGCGCCGCAGGAGGCGCGCGCGGAGGTCGAGACCGCGATCGAGGTCGCGCAGCGGCGCGGCAAGATCGAATACCGCGCCATGCGCCTGTGCGCCGAGTCCTATCAGGTGGACCTCACGAAGTATCCCGAGATCGCGGGCGCGGAGCTGACGGAGGAGGAAGCGGCGCTGAAGACCTTCGCGGAGAAGCGCTGGGAAGCGGAAAAGCTGCTCGTCAGCACGGAGTATCTCCAGCTGCGAAGCAACCTCCACGACCATGTCGACGGCGCCGTGCGCGTCGTGACGGCGGAGACCGCGTCGCGGATCGGGCAGAATTCGCAGACCCTGCGCGCCTATCAGGTACTGCAATGGACCATCACCGGCGCCGCGATCCTGCTCATTGCCGTGGTGGCGCTGCTGCTGATCTATCTGCTGATCGTCCCGATGGAAAAGGGCGTGGAGCAGGTGCGAAAGGGCGACCTGCTGCCCGCGGAGAGCGGCGTGTCGGAGTACCGCGACCTCGCGGGGGCGTACAACGAGCTGCTGCACCATCGCCGGATGATGGAGAACTACCTGCGCAAGCAGACGCAGACCGACGCGCTGACGGGGCTTCACAACCGCCTCGCGTTCCAGAACCACATCACGGACATCGGCTGGAACCGCAAACACTGTGCGGTGACCGCCTTTTCGCTCGACGTGAACGGGCTGAAGGAGGCCAACGACACCAAGGGCCACGCCTTCGGCGACGCGCTGCTGTGTTCGGCGGCGGAGGCCATCCGCGCGGCGTTCGGAGAGGGCGGGGGCCGCGAATGCTTCCGCTTCGGCGGCGACGAGTTCGCCGCGTTCTGGGTGGACGTTCCGCGCGCGGAGATCGACGCGTCGCTCGAGCGCTTCCGTCAGGAGCAGAGCGACCGCGGGATCAGCGTGTCCGTCGGTTACGCCTTTGCGGACGATTTGAGCGAGACCTCGGTGGAGGAGCTGTTTGAGCGCGCGGACAAGGCGATGTACGAGGACAAGGCGCGCCATCACAAGCGTCTCGCGGAGGACGGCCCCGGCCAGCAGAGACTGTGGGTGTGAGCCAAAGGAATACGCTTTTTCGGGCGTTCGGAACGGATTTTCGTTCCGAACGCCTGTTTTTTGACCAAAAGCGCGGGAAATATAAACGAAATGTGAATTTTTGGAAAAGCGCAAAAAAATTGCAAATTTCCTCTT
>CAMVGI010000090.1 GCA_947166955.1 uncultured Clostridia bacterium
GGGCGAGCGCTTGCGGAAGCTGCCGTAGACCCGCTTCGCGTGCGCGGGGTCGGTCGGCACCATGCGTACCTCAAACAGGCAAGCGTCAGCGTCCCCATCGCCGAAAAAGGCGGTGGGGCGTTCTTTTTGCGTGTAGCTTTCGTAAATACAGCAGAGCAGCCCGTCGAAGCTGCCATCGTACTGATAGATGATCTCTTTCCATGCCATGCCTGCTCCTTGCTTTTTTGCCCGTATGCCGCGTTGCCGTCTGTTTTATCCGACTTGCTCGAAAAGCGACAGCTGCTCGCCCTGCTCGGGCGGCAGCGCGGCGCGCTCGACCGCCATCAGATTCGCCGCGATGCCGGCGTGCGACAGACGCAGCGGCGTCGCGAGACGGCCCGAGCAGGTGAGAAAGTACTGCGCGCGCTTCATGACCACGCCGAGCTTTCGCAGATCGTCCGCGTGCAGCGTCCCGCCGCGCCGCGCGACAAGAATGCGCTTCGCGGATACGACGCCGACGCCCGGCACGCGCAGCAGCGTTTCGTAGTCCGCGCGGTTGACCTCGACGGGGAATTGCTCCGGATGCCTAAGCGCCCAGCAGCACTTGGGGTCGAGGCGCGGGTCAAAATCCGGCTCGTCCTCTCCGAGCAGCTCGCTTGCGCGGAAGCCGTAGAAGCGTAGCAGCCAATCCGCCTGATAGAGCCGGTGCTCCCGCAGAAGCGGAGGCTTGGTATCGAGCGAGGGGAGCAGCGTGTTTTCCACAACGGGCACATATGCGGAATAGAAGACGCGTTTTAAACGGTAGCGGTCATAAAGCGATTCGGTCAGATTCAGGATATGGCGGTCGCTTTCGCCGCTCGCGCCGACGATGAGCTGCGTGCTCTGCCCCGCGGGAGCGAAGCGCGGCGCATCCTTGTATTTAACAAGCTCCGCCTTGCTCTCGATGACCTGATCGCGGATCTGCTCCATCGGCGCCAAAATCGCGCGCTTGGTCTTGTTCGGCGCGAGCGCGCGGAGCGCGGTCTCGCTCGGCAGCTCGATGTTGACGCTTAAACGGTCGGCGAGCAGTCCGAGACGACGAACCAATTCCGGCGACGTGCCGGGGATCGCCTTGGCGTGAATGTAGCCGTTAAAGCGGTATTCCTCCCGCAGAATGCGGAGCGCCTCGATCATTTGCTCCGTCGTGCGGTCGGGGGAGGACAGCACGGCGGAGGAGAGGAACAGCCCTTCGATATAGTTGCGGCGATAAAAACCGATGGTCAGCTCGGCAAGTTCCCGCGGTTCAAACGATGCACGCGGCGTGTCGTTCGTACGGCGGTTGATGCAGTATTTGCAATCGTAACAGCAATCGTTCGAGAGCAGCACCTTCAACAGCGTCACGCAGCGGCCGTCCGCGGAAAAGGTGTGGCAGCAGCCGAAAGCGCTCGACGAGGTGTTGCCGATCATGCCCTCCTTGTGGCCGCGCTTTGCGCCGCTCGACGTGCAGGCGGCGTCGTATTTTGCCGCATCCGCGAGGACGGCGAGCTTGTCCAGAAGCTCCATGACGCCGTTACGCGGCGAAAAGCGCGCGGTCCAGCTCAAGCTCCGCGCAAGGGAAGTCGACCGTGTTTTCCGCACCCGCTGCATGCGCCGCGCGCCGCGCCGTCTGCGGCCTGTCGAGCCACGCGACGAGCTTCATCAGAGCGCAGGTCACCACGCCGACGCCAACCATCACAAAAAACAAAGCAGAACCCGTCATTGTTGTTTCCCCCTTGAAATAGCGTAGAACTAATGTGCGATAATTATTATAAATCGAACAAACGTACTTGTCAATAGAAATCGAACAAAAATTTCAAAAACTTTTTTGAGGAGGACTTGATAACGCGGCCTAACAGTAGTAGACTACAAACGGTTTATAGATAATGGACCAACGGGGAGGAAAAAATGGACGTATCATGGGAGCGCGTCAAGGCGGCGCTCGATTATAAAAAGCCCGCGTTCTGGGTGATCGCGGCGGCGGTGATCGCCTGCGCCGCGGCGGCGGTGTGCTTTCTGACGGCTCCGGCGGAGGAGCAGGACCCCTCGCCTCTCAACTACGAAAACCCCGTATCGCTTGAGGGGCAACCGGAAGCCGCCGCGCAGGAGGAGTCGGCGCCCGCTTACACATGGGTCGACCATTACGGCGAAGACACGGCATGGGAGGCGGAAAAGCTGACGCTGACGCTGCCGGAGTTTCCGGACGTGATGTTTACCTATACGCCGGGGGAGATTCGGATAGCGGGCATGTCCGGTGTCAACAAGCTCGCCTACAGCATGCCGGGCATGCCAGTGTGGAACGCGTACTTTGCCGACCTCACGGGCGACGGCGTGCCGGAACTCTGCGCGACGGTCAGCTTCGGCTCTGGCATGGTGGACGAGCACATCGAGGTGTTCGACGCGGCCACGTGGGAGCATTACGCGCTCTGGAACCGAGGGGAGTACGATTACGCCCTCTCGGCGGATGGCGGTGTTTTGACCGTCAGACGGCGTCCTTATCACGGCTGGAGCGATATGGAGACAGGGACGCTGAGGTTTATCGACGGGCATCTGACGTTTGTTCGGTTCGAAAACCCGCGAAGCAGCGACTTTACGGATATTATGGGCTTCGACGGCTACCGCAGGCTCGAAGAGCTCGTTCCGCAGCATTATTTGCAGACCTATATCGCAAATGTCAACGGCGAGGCGCGGAAGATTGCGGAGAGCTTCGGCTTCGAGGCCGACGACCATATTGTCGACCTCGACGGCGACGGCGTAACGGAGCTTGTGTGCAACTGCGTCTACGGCGGCGACCTTGTGGCGCGGATATACGTCTACCGCAGGAACGGGAACACGATCGAGCGCGGGAGCATCGACTACGACAAGGTGAACATGACCGCGTGGGAGAACCGGGGAATGGCCTCCACGGCGGAGCGGTATGATCCAGCGAGCGGCAGGATGCTCGTCGAGTACGCGAGCCTTGCGAGCAGCAGCGGCGACGGTACGAGCATCGGCACGTTTACCGTCGAGGCGGGCTATGACGCGCTTGTGTGGGAGAAATACGCCGAGCTTGGCGCGGCGGAACAACGCACTTGAAAAATCCCTCTCTTTCCTCTATAATGCGTGGAGGAAAGAGAGGGACTACCATATATGGACGATTTCAACATCCGCTACGCCAAGGCGCGGCGCGCCGCCATCACGCGGGATTTCGCGCGCCTCAACCCCGAACAGCGCCGCGGCGTGCTGACGACCGAGGGGCCGCTGCTGCTGCTCGCGGGCGCGGGAAGCGGCAAAACGACCGTGCTCATCAACCGCGTGGCGAATCTTTTGACCTACGGGCGCGGCAGCGACACGGACGAGGTGCCCGACGGCGTCACGGAGGACGACCTTGCGTTTCTCGAAGGCTATGGCGAGCACCCGTCGCCGGACGAGCGCGCACGGATGCGCCACTTATGCGCCGTGGAGCCTGCGAAACCGTGGTCTGTAATGGCGGTTACCTTTACAAATAAAGCGGCGAACGAGCTGCGCGAACGCCTCGACAAGTTCGGTATTTCCGGCGCGCAGGACGTGTGGGCGCTGACGTTCCACTCCGCCTGCGTGCGCATCCTGCGCCGCGACATCGACAAGCTGGGCTTCTCGCTCGACTTCACCATCTACGATACCGACGACTCCCGCCGCGTGATCCGCGACCTCGTGCGCGAGCTGGAGCTGGACGAGAAGGCGTTCCCGCCGCGCGAGGTGCTCTCCGTGATCTCCAAGGCGAAGGACGCGATGGAGACCGCGCGCGACTTCGCCGCCCACTGGTCGGGCAGCGGCGATTGGCGCAAGGAGAAAATCGCCGTTTTGTACGAGCGCTACGACAAGACGCTGCGCGAGGCGAACGCGCTGGACTTCGACGACATTTTGCTGCGCGCGGTGGAGCTGCTGCAAAGCTATCCCGAGGTGCGCGACTACTACCGCCGCAAGTTCCGCTACGTGCTCATCGACGAGTATCAGGACACGAACCGCCTGCAATACCTTCTCATGAAGCAGCTTGTGGGGGAAAAGGGAAACATCTGCGTCGTGGGCGACGACGACCAGAGCATCTACCGCTTCCGCGGGGCGGATATTTCGAACATTCTGAACTTTGAAAAGGAATACAAGGGCACGCGCACCATCCGTTTGGAGCAGAATTACCGCTCGACGCAGCACATTTTGGACGCCGCGAACGCCGTTATCAAGAACAACACAGGGCGCAAGGGCAAGACGCTTTGGACGGACGCGGGCAGCGGCGACAAGGTGACGATCAAGACCGTGTTCAACGAGTCCGACGAGGCGAATTACGTGGTCTCGTCCATCATGTCGGATTACAGCCGCGGCAAGAAGTGGAGCGACTGTGCGGTGCTTTACCGCATGAACGCGCAGTCGAACGCGCTGGAATACGCGTTCAAGCGCAACGGCGTGCCGTATCAGGTCATCGGCGGCATGAAGTTCTTCGAGCGCGCCGAGGTCAAGGATATGCTCGCCTATCTCGCCGTCCTCAACAACCCCGCGGACGATCTGCGCCTGCGCCGTATCATCAACAACCCCGCGCGCGGCATTGGCGCGTCGAGCGTCGAGACGGTGCAGCGCATCGCGGGAGAACAGGGCGTGCCGATGATAGAGATCGCGCGGTGCGCCGACGAGTACGCGGACTTGAGCCGCGCGGCGGCGAAGCTCAGGCAGTTTGCCGCCATGATCGACGATCTGCGCTCTGCGGCGGAGGACATGGAGCTGCCCGACCTCTACGACCTTGTGTGCCAAAGAAGCGGCTATACGCGCGCGCTGGAGGAAAAGCACGACATGGAGAGCCGCGGACGGCTCGAAAACGTGCAGGAGCTTAAGTCCAACATCCTCGCCTTCCTCGAAAACGAGCCGGAGGACGAGACGCTTTCGGGCTTTTTGAACGAGATCGCACTCTACACCGACCTCGACAGCGCGACGACCGACAATGCCGTGACCATGATGACGATGCACAGCGCGAAGGGGCTGGAGTTTCCATGCGTCTACGTCGTCGGCATGGAGGAGGGCGTTTTCCCGGGCCAGCGCGTCGTCGGCGACGACGAGGAGCTGGAGGAGGAGCGCCGCCTTTGCTACGTTGCGATGACGCGCGCAAAGGAGAAGCTGACGCTCACGAACGCGAAGCAGCGCATGCTCTTCGGGCGCACGACGCCCAACGCGCCGTCCCGCTTTCTGGAGGAGGTGCCGGAGGACGACGCCGACTGGGAGGGAAAACCCCAGCCCTTTGCGCCGACCTATGGTGTCGAGCGCTCCTTCGGCGGCGACGGATACGGCGGCTTCGGCGCAAGCTCCGGCTTCGGCGCATCGCGCGGCGGAAGCGGTTACGGCGGCGGTACGCGCACGGCGGGCCCGTCCCGCGCGGGCGCGGTGCATACGTCTTACGCAAAGCCCGCGGAGCGCGCCGCAAGCGCGGCGAAGCGCACGACGGCGGGCGGGAGTGCTTCGCGCCCCGCCTCCGCACCGCTGCTGCAGCTCTCACCCGGCGACCGCATCAACCATAAGAGCTTCGGCGACGGTATGGTGACGAGCCTCACGCCGATGGGCGGCGACGCGCTTGTGGAGGTCGCGTTCGACGGCGCGGGCACGAAGAAGCTGATGCTCAAGACTGCGGGCGCGTATCTTACGAAACTGTAAAAGGAAAAGCATCGGCTTATGCCGATGCTTTTCCGCTTTCTATCCTTATTGCTTTCCCGCCAGATAGTAGTCGCTGTTTCCAGAGCGGTAGAACGGGCAGGAAGCGCGGCGCTTTTCCAAAAACGCCGCCATCTCGTCCTCGTCGAGGTCCTGCTCGCAGCTGTAATCGTCGTACTCCTCGTCGTAGGCGTAGTAGATGCAGTCCTCGCAGATGGTCATTGTTCCGCCTGCTCTTCCGCGTATTCGTGGTGCAGCAGCTCGTGCGCGCGCTCGGCGAGACCTTCGCCGTACATCG
>CAMVGI010000091.1 GCA_947166955.1 uncultured Clostridia bacterium
CAATGCGCCGCGCCTCCGCCGCCTCGCTCGGCTTCGTCTCCGGCATGCCCGCAAGCCCCCACGTCCGCACCTCGTATCCGTCCGCCGCGAACAGCTCCGCGAGCCGCGCCATGCGCTGATCGCCGCCGAACATCCCGATCGTTTCGATTTCGCACCACCTCTTTCTCCCCATTCTATGGCGCGGCGGCGCGCGCGGTGATTGCAAAGCGGGGCGCGTCGTGCTATAATGGCTTCGCGGCGCCCCGCGCCCGCACCGTGAAATCCTTTACAAGCCGCTCATGCGAGGTATCTTATGCGCTATCCGTATCTTCTTTTTGACGCCGACAATACGCTTTTCGACTTCGACCGCGCCAACCGCGTCGCGTTTGAAGCCACCTGCAAGGCGGTCGGTCTTACCTGCTCGGACGAGCTGCTGCGCCGCTATGAGGTGCACAACAACGCCTGCTGGACGATGTTCGACCGCGGCGAGGCGTCGAAGGAGTTCATCGTCGTCGAGCGCTTCCGCCGTTTTTTCGCGGAGCTTGGGCTTGACGCCGACCCCGAGCTTGCCAATCATACCCATCTCTCGACGCTCGCGACCTGCTCGTTCCCGATGGCGCACTCGGTCGAGGTCTGCAAACGGCTCTCGGAAACGCACCGGCTGTTTCTCGTCACCAACGCCGTCGCGTCCGTACAGCGCGGGCGGCTCGCGCGCGCGGAGATCAAGCCGTATCTCGAAGCGGCGTTCATCTCCGAGGAGGCGGGCGCGCAAAAGCCGACGCGCGAATACTTCGACTATGTCTTCGCCCACATCGACGGCATCGCAAAAGACAACTGCCTCGTCATCGGCGACTCGCTCACGAGCGACATTCAGGGCGCGGTCAACTACGGCCTCCCCTCCTGCTGGTTCAACCCCAAACGCGCGGCGAATCCGGAGGGGCTGCGCGTCGACTACGAGATCACGGACCTGCGCGAGCTGTACGACATCGTATAGGATATAAAAAAGGCTTCCGAGCAATGCTCAGAAGCCTTTTTCGTCGATTTCCCGCGTGGCGTAGGCGTTGAGCGACCAATCCGCCCGCGCGCCCGATAAGTATTCGTAGTAGCCCTGCGCGCCGATCATCGCGCCGTTGTCGCCGCACAGCGAAAGCGGCGGGAGATAGAGCTTGCAGCCCGCTTCGCCGCACGCCTTTTGCAAATCGGCGCGGAGGAACGAGTTCGCCGCGGCGCCGCCCGCCGCGACGACCGTTTTTCGTCCGCATCGCCGCGCCGCCAGCATCGTGCGCGGCACCAGCTCGTCCGAGACGGCCTGCGTGAAATCCCTCGCAAGCGCCGCGCGGTCGAGCGGTTTTCCGGTTTGCTCGGCGTTGTGCGCGAGGTTCACCACCGCCGTTTTAAGCCCCGAAAAGCTCATGTCCAGCTCATGCCCCTCGATCTTCGCGCGCGGCAGCTCGTACACGCCGCCCGCGCTTTGCCGCGCCAACTCGTCCATCGGTTTGCCGCCGGGGTACGGAAGTCCCAGCACGCGCGCCGCCTTGTCGAAGCACTCGCCCGCCGCGTCGTCCCGCGTCGCGCCGACGAGGGTGAAGTCCGTGTAGCCCGCGACGTCCACGAGCAGCGTGTTTCCGCCCGACATGCAAAGCGCGAGGAACGGCGGCTCCAGCTCCGGAAACGCCAGATAATTCGCCGCGATGTGTCCGCGAATGTGATGCACCGGAACGAGCGGCACGTCCAATGCGTAGGCGACGGATTTGGCAAAGTTCAGCCCCACCAGCACCGCGCCAATTAATCCCGGAGCATAGGTCGCCGCGACTGCGTCAATTTCTTTTTTCCTCACGCCCGCGTCCGCGAGCGCCTTGTCGGTCAGCGCCGCGATCGCCTCCACGTGCTTGCGCGAGGCGATCTCCGGCACCACGCCGCCGTAGAGCGCGTGCATGTCCGCCTGCGAGGCGATGGCGTCGGAGAGAATTTTCCGCCCATCCTCCACGACCGCGACGGCGGTCTCGTCGCAGGATGATTCAAACGCCAATATCTTCATTGCTTCTCCGTTTCGTCCTCGTGAAAGAATCTCGTCATGATGATCGCGTCCTCTTTGGGATGCTCGTAATAATTGGGCCGCCGCCCAACGCCGCGGAACCCGCGGCTGCCGTAGAGCGCGATGGCGCCGTAGTTCGACGCGCGCACCTCCAGCGTCAGAAACGCCAGCTTGTTTCCGACGGCAAAATCCATAAATACGTCCAGCAGCGCGGACGCGACGCCGCCGCGGCGCGATTCCGGCCGCACGGCAACGTTGGTGATGTAGCCCTCGTCGCCCCCCGTGACCATCAGTCCCGCGTAGCCGACGACGCTCCCGTCCTCCCTGTCGAGCGCGACCAGATACGCCGAAAGCGCGTTATCCAGCTCCTCGGCAAGCATGCTGCGCGACCACGGCGAGGAAAAGCAGACGCGCTCAAGCGCCGCCACCTCGTCCAGATGCTCGTACGTCATCGGTACGATGCGCACGTCCTTTTTCAAGTGCTCCATTTCCTTACCCCTTGGCCTCCAGCCAGCTTTTACCCCAATGCGCCTCCGCCGTGAGCGGCACGGAAAGCTCCGTCACATGCTCCATCTCGTCGGTCAGCAGCGCCGCGGTGCGCTCCGCCTCGTCCTCGGGACACTCGACGATCAGCTCGTCGTGCACCTGCAGAATGAGGCGGCCCTTGAGGTTTTCTCTGCGCAGGCGTTCCTCCACGCGCACCATCGCAAGTTTGATGATATCCGCCGCGGTGCCCTGAATGGGCATGTTGAGCGCAACGCGCTCGCCGAACGAACGGGTCTGGAAATTCGTCGCCGCAAGCTCGGGCAGCGCGCGGCGGCGATGCATCAGCGTTTCGACGTAACCCGCTTCCTTCGCCCGCTCGACCACGTCGGTCATATAGTTCCGCACGCCGGAAAAGCGCGCGAGATAGTTCTCGATATACGCCTTCGCCTCCGATACGGGAACGCCGATGTCCTGCGCGAGCGAGAACGCGGAGATACCGTACACGATGCCGAAATTGACCGCCTTGGCGTGCGAACGCATCTGCTTGGTAACGCTCTCCAGCGGCACGCCGAACGCCTGCGAGGCGGTGACGGCGTGGATGTCCTCGCCGCTGCGGAACGCGTCCTGCATGGTCTTGTCGTCCGCGATGTGCGCGAGCAGACGCAGCTCGATCTGGGAGTAGTCCGCGTCGACAAGCACGCAGCCCTCCGCGGGCACGAACATGCGGCGGAACTCGCTGCCAAGCTCCGTGCGCGTGGGGATGTTCTGCAGATTCGGCTCCGTGGACGAAAGGCGTCCCGTCGCCGTCACGGTCATCTGAAAGCTCGTGTGGATGCGTCCGTCGGGCGCGATGACCTTCAAAAGCCCGTCGCAGTAGGTGGACTTGAACTTCGCGTACTGCCGGTATTCCAGCACGTCCGCGACGATCGGGTGCTCCCAGCGCAGCTTTTCGAGCACGTCCGCGTTCGTCGACCAGCCCGTTTTCGTCTTTTTCCCGTGCGGCAGCTCCAGCTTTTCAAACAGGATCGCGCCAAGCTGCTTGGGCGAGTTGATGTTGAACTCCTCGCCCGCGGCGTCGTAAATGCGCTTTTCGAGCGCTTTGACCTTTTCCTCCATCTGCGCGCCGAACTCCGCGAGCGCCTTGCGGTCGACCAGCATCCCCGCCGTCTCCATCCGCGCGAGCACCGCGCAAAGCGGCAGCTCCACGTCGTAGAAAAGCCCGTGCAGCTCCCGTTCCTCGATGGCCGGTTTCAGCGCCTCGTAGAGCGCGCCGACGGCGGCGCAGTAGCAGTGGAA
This sequence comes from uncultured Clostridia bacterium, assembly GCA_947166955.1. Next base: position 3,797 of record CAMVGI010000091.1, read on the forward strand.
CGACGTTTCCGCGGCAAGGCGGTCGCCCAGCATGGAAAACGCCTCCGGTTCAAGATGCGCCGGCTTCGCAAGCGCCTCGTGGAAGTACGACACGAACAGCTTGTCGATGTCATAGCTCCCCGCCGTCGCGTCGACAAGATACGCCGCAAGCGCCGTGTCGAACACAAAGCCCCCAATAGGCAGATCGTTTTCCAGCAGCGCGCGCATGAGATCCTTGACGTTGTGCGAGACCTTTTTGATATCGTCCGAGAACAGCGCGCGCAGCAGCGCGTTCCAATCCCCCTCGTAGCGGTCGGCGAACAGTTCGGACGCGGTCGCCTCCGCTTCGCCCGTCTGGCAGTCCACAAAGACGGCGGAGAGGTCGGGCAAAGCAAGCAGCGTCACATGTTCCGAAGCGCGCCAGAGCGCGAGCAGCTCGTTTGCCCGTTTCTCGCTCGTCACACACTCCGCCGTGACGGTAAAATCGGCGGGCGCGTCCGTTTGCGCCGCGGGAAGATTCTGCGGCGGCGTGAGCTTCCACGCTTCGATCAGCTTGTTGAACTCCAGCTTCAAAAAAAGCGGGTACAGCGCGTCCGACGGCGCCTTGCGCATGTTGTCCTCCGGCGAGAAATCGAGCGGCGCGTCGGTCAAAATCGTCGCGAGGCGGTGCGAAAGCCGCGCGCTCTCCTCGCCGTCTTGCAGCTTTTTGAGCACGGCGGGCTTCGTCTCCACGTCGGGCAGCTTTTCATAGATCGCGTCGACGGTGCCGTACTTTTGAATAAGCTCCATCGCCGTCTTTTCGCCGATGCCGGGCACGCCGGGATAGTTGTCGCTGGAATCTCCCATAAGCGCCTTGAGGTCGATGATCCGCACGGGATCAAAACCGTATTCCCCGCGGAACGTCTCCGGCGTCATGTCGCGCGTCGTCGTCTGCCCCATGCGCGTCGAAACGAGCTTGACCTTCGTATGCTCGGTCACAAGCTGAAGGCTGTCCTTATCACCCGTGACGATCACGCAGTCCCAAAGCGCCGCCTCGCACTTGCGCGAGATCGTGCCGATCAGATCGTCCGCCTCGTAACCGGCAAGTTCATAGCGCGGAACGTTCATCGCGTCGAGCACTTCCTTGATCACCGGAAGCTGCACCGCCAGCTCCTCCGGCATCCCCTTGCGCTGCGCCTTGTAGCCTTCAAATTCCCTGTGGCGGAACGTCGGCTCGCGGCGGTCGAAAGTCACGCAGAGCGCGTCGGGCTTTTCCTCGCCCTCAAGGCGCTTCATCGTCGTCAAAAAGCCGTAGACGGCGTGGGTATAAAGCCCCGTCCGCGTCGTGAGCGGGCGGATACCGTAAAACGCGCGGTTCAGGATCGAGTTGCCGTCGATCACCATCAGTTTCATCCGTGTTCTCCTTTTCTTTCGCTGCGTCAGCTCTCCACAGGCTCCGTCGTCTCCGCGAGCGCGGGCAGCGCCCACTGCGGCACGGCCTCGCCGTCAACGAGGAACTGTACCCCGTCCACGCCGCTGAGCGAGAGCAGCGAGCGCGCCAAAGACTCCATCGCGAGCGCGCGCAGCCCTTCGTCCTGCGGCAGCGGCGTCGCGCCGTTTAAGTTTACATAACATATACCGCCGTCGATGCGGCTCGACTGCACGGTAAAGCCCTCGGGCAGCAGAGGCCGCAGACCGTCGTCGCCCTCCGGACCGCGCAGCAGCGCGTCGAGCAGGGCGCTTACGCGAGTCTGCCCCTCATAGAGCGCAAGCGTCTGCGCCTGCGCGCGCAGTGTGCCCGTGCGCACGTCGCGGAAGTAGAGCGAAACGTTGATCGGGCGCAGCGCGTCCTCGCGGCTGGAGAGCAGCGTATCCGCGGCGGTCAGCAGCTGCGTTTTGCGATACGGCAGTTCGCGTCCGTTTGCGGTCACGCGCACGGCGTTGATGCCCTGAAGCTGCGTCAGCGTCAGCGTTACGCAGCAGTCCGCGATGGAGAGGTCGATCCCCGAGAGCAGCGCGTATTCCTCCGAAAGATCGACCGTCGCGCGTCCGCCGGCGACCGCTATCGTTTGCAGCTTCGTCCCCGCCGGAAACGGCGAACGCAATCCGTCGAGCGTCGGTGACATGAGCAGCTGCGTCACCAGCTTACTTTTCTCCTTGACCAGTTCAAGCCCATCAG
>CAMVGI010000092.1 GCA_947166955.1 uncultured Clostridia bacterium
AGGATACCGGCCCCCGCTTCGGCAAGCCGACGGCGGTTTGGATCACGCTGCTGTTCCTCCTTTTCTTCACGTCCATGCTCTGGCTCCGCCAGGCGACCAACAGCACGACGGAAAAGGCGCTGAGCGAATTGAGCCGCCACAGCGAGGCGGAGCTTGCCGAGCACGGCGTCGTGCTGGACAAGCGAGAGGCCGCGGACTCCGTGTATTATCTCCATCAGAAGATGGCTGAGGTCAATCGGGATATCGTGCGCAACAGTTGGGTGCAGATGGGCGTCCTCCTCGTCGCGCTCGCAATCATGTTCAACCTTTACCGCAGCATGATGCAGCGGCAGAAGCAGCAGACGGAGCGGCGCATCAAGGCGGAGGAGAGCAGCCGCGCCAAGAGCACGTTCCTCTCCAACATGAGCCACGACCTGCGCACGCCGATGAACGCCATCATCGGCTACACCCATCTGGCGAAAAAACTGGACGGCCTGCCGGACGAGGCGACCGACTATCTGGGAAAAATCGACACGTCGAGCCAGCACCTGCTGGCGCTGATCAACGACGTGCTGGATATGAGCCGGATCGAAAACGGCAAGATGGAACTGGAGCCGGAGCGGACGGATCTCGTCGGGGTCATGGACGACGTGCGCGACCTGTTTTCCACGCAGATGCTCACAAAAAGCCTTCGTTATACCGTGGACGCGAGCGGCGTGACCGACCGGTTCGTGATGTGCGACGGCCTGCGGCTCAACCGCGTGCTGCTGAACCTTGTCAGCAACGCCTACAAGGTCACGCCGGAGGGCGGCGCCGTGACGGTCACGCTCAGGCAAACCGAAACGGCGGCGGACGCCGCGGCCTACGAGCTGCGCGTCAGGGACACCGGCGTCGGCATGAGCAGGGAGTTCGCGGATACGGTCTTTGAGGCGTATTCGCGCGAAAAGACGGCGTCCAAGATCCAGGGCACGGGTCTCGGCATGGCGATCACCAAGAGCATCGTCGACATGATGGGCGGCACGGTCACGGTCGAAACGGAGCAGGGCAGGGGCACGGAGTTCATCGTGCGCGTCAGCTTCCCGCTCGCAAAAGAAACGCGGGAGGAGGCCACCGAGCAGGAAACTGCGGCAGAGATGGATTTCTCGGGCGTGAAGCTCCTGCTGGCGGACGACAACGAGATCAACCGCGAGATCGCCACGCTGATCTTGGAGGGCGCGGGCTTCGTGGTCGAGAGCGTCGAGAACGGCAAGCAGGCCTGCGACCGGATCGCGGCGTCCCGCCCGGGCGACTATCGGGCGGTCCTGATGGATATTCAGATGCCCGTGATGAACGGCTACGAGGCGACGCGGGCGATCCGCGCCCTGCCCGAGCGGGAGCTTGCGTCCATCCCCATCGTCGCGATGACCGCCAACGCGTTCGCGGAGGACGTTCAGGCCGCGAAGGACGCCGGAATGGACGGGCACATCGCAAAGCCGATCGACATCGACAGGATCATGAAGGAGCTGTCGCGGGTGCTGGGCGGAAGCGAAGACGCGGTGTGATCGCCGCCGCGAGGGCAAGACCGCCCGCCTCCGGAGCGCGCGGCGCGAAATTTGGACAGAAAAGGACTGCGGCGAACGGAAATCGCCGCAGTCCTTTGCTTCGGAAATCGGTTCAGGCGTAAGACCCGGGATTGCTATAGTCGTATTTGCAGTCGGGGCAAAGCTCCTTGCCGTCGCGCAGAAGGTGCTTCTTTTCGCAGCCGCATTTCGGACACTTGGCGCGGATGTTGGCGCCGCCCGCGACCTGCTCCAGCTGCTCGTCGTTCAGCTCGGCGGAACGATTCATCTTTTCGTTTTTCATATTGCGTTACCTCTCGTTTCATCGGTTTTGAAGTTGCAACGGGTTTCTGTCTGTTGATACGGCGTATGGCTCCATCTGGCAGCAGAAAATAAAAAATTTTTAAAATTAATTGCAAAAGGTTTCCGCGAATATTGTAATACAGACCGCCGAAATACGCAAGAGCCGCAACAAATTATATTGCAAAAGTCGCTGCCCTATATTAAAATAAATACGATTATTGTGTCCGGCGAAAAAAATTTCGGGAATTGACTGCCACCTCGGAAAAACCAACGTATCAACAGACAGAGGCAGGCGAAAGGAGGACGCCGTGACGGAAAAGCAATTGTATCAGGTGTTCGAGCTCCAGCGATTTGCCCCCTCAACGCGGCTGCAGGCGGTCATCGACGCCTCGCATGCGCGGACGGCGGCGCAGGAGCTGAACGACGACGAGCTGGAGCTCGTGGCGGCGGGCGCGGCGGAGACGCTGGGAAAGCCGGAGGAACCGCGGCAATGACGACGGCGGAACAGGAACGGCTCTATGCGGACTATCGCGACAAGGTGCTCTCCTATATCCGCGCTCGCGTGAACGTGCGGGAGGACGCGGAGGATCTGTGCGCGGATGTGTTTGAAAAGGCGCTCCGCGCCGCGCCCTCCTTCGACGAATCCCGCGCGTCGGCCGGCACGTGGATCTACGCCATCACGCGCAACACCGTGATCGACTACTTCCGCAAAAACAGGGCGCAGGAGGAGCTGCCCGAGGACCTTGAGGACGACGCGCTGCCGGAGGACGACGTGATGCGCGCCGAGCTGCTTGAGGAGCTGGCGGCGGCGCTGGAGAAGCTGCCCGACGAGTTGACGGACGTCATCGTGCTGCGGTACTGCGATTGCCTGCCGCTCACGGAAATCGCGGAAAAGCTCGGCATGAGCTACGGCGTGGTCAAGCTGCGCCACCGCAAGGCGCTCGCGGCGCTGAAAACGGCAATGGTCAGGTAACAAAGAACCGAACAAGGAGGAAAAATAAAATGAGCGAGGAAAAGAAGAACAACGGCATCGAGCTGGACGACGAGGAATTGGAGCAGGCGGCGGGCGGCAGAGCGCGCAACCTTGCTTACCGCACGGGCGGCGGCATTCAGACGCCGCGCGTGACGAGGACGCCTGCGGCCGGCGGCGGCGCGCAGATCACGCGCCTTCCGGCGACGGTCGGCGCGGGCGACGCGGCGCAGCAGCTCAGCAAGCTGACGGGGACGCAGCAGGGCGGCCTCTCCGACGTGCAGAAGATTTGACGCGCGCCTTACGGCAGAGTTTGGAAGGGAGCGCTTGATATGAACGAGCATACGAGAGAACTGTTCCAATCCGTGTGGGAATCCCTGACGGCGGAGCAGTTGGAAAGACTGCGGGAGTGCAAAACGGCGGAGGATTTCGCGGCGATCGCGGCGAAGGAGGGCGTCGAGTTGCCCGACGAGCTGATGGACGTGGTCGCGGGCGGCGGCGTTGTAGACTTAAAACGGGAGATCGCCCAAATGAGCGGCATTCGCTTAAGGGCCGACGGACAAAAAGCGGGCGCCGGAAGGCTGTCTATCTGACGCGTACGGCTGCGCGCGGCGCATGAACGGCGGAGATACGGGAGAAACCGCACCGAAAGGCGTGGTGTCTCCCTGTTCCCGTATATAAGGCGGGATAAAAAGGAGAGCTTTTTATGGCAGAGGAACAGAAACAGATCTTTCGGCAGGAAAGCCTGGATCGCATTGCGTCGCCGGAGCAGACGGACGATTATCTCCGCCTGCCGTCCCCGAGCGCGTGGCTCATTGTCGGCGCGTGCGCGCTGCTGGCCGCGGGCGCGGCGGCGTGGCAGGCGTTCGGCGCGTTTTGAGGGGGGAGAAACGATGGAAGAGAACAAGAACGAACGGACCCGCGTGACCTCTCCCACGGAGCTGAACAGCTATATCCGCGTGTCTTCCCCCGTCGTGTGGGTGGTGCTGGCGCTGGTGATCGTGTGCCTCGCAGCGGTGATCGCGTGGGGCGTTTTCGGCACGCTGGACGTCACGGACGCCGCCGGAAACGTAACGAGCGTGCATCCCATCACGTTTGTGACGAACTGAGGAGAGCGCTATGGGCGAGAAAAAAATCAAGCGGCCCCTCAGCGGCAAGGTGGCGAAGGTGCCCGTCGTCATGCAGCTTGAGGCGCTGGAGTGCGGCGCCGCGTCGCTGACGATGGTGCTGGCATACTACGGGCTTTGGATCCCGCTGGAGCAGGTGCGCGCGGACTGCGGCGTATCGCGCGACGGCTCCAACGCGTGCAACGTTCTGCGCGCGGCGCGGAACTACGGCCTCGTCGCCAAGGGCTACCGCTATGAGCCGGAGACGCTGCGCGAAAAGGGCACGTTCCCGTGCATCATCCATTGGAACTTCAACCACTTTGTCGTGCTCGACGGCTTTAAGGGCAACAAGGCGTACCTCAACGATCCCGCGCGCGGCACGGTCGCGGTGCCGATGGACGAGTTCGACAAGTCCTTCACCGGCGTGTGCATGCAGTTCGAGCCGGGCGAGGACTTTACCCCCGGCGGGAAGCCTGCGAGCATCCTCGGCTTTGCCGGACGGCGCATGCGCGGCATGGGCGCGGCAGTCGCCTTCGTCGTGCTGACGATGGTGATCTCGTCGCTGATGAACATCGTGAACGCCGGCTTTTCGCGCGTTTTCATGGATCAGCTCCTCACGGGGCGGAACCCCTCGTGGCTCATGCCCTTTACGCTCGCCATGGTCGCCCTCGCCGTCTTGCAGATCGTGACGGGGTGGATGCAGGCGGTGAATTCGCTGCGCATCGACGGCAAGATGGCGGCGGTGGGCAACGCCGAGTATATGTGGCAGGTGCTGCGCATGCCGCTGGAGTTCTTCTCCCAGCGCATGGCGGGCGACGTCAAGGAGCGCATGGGGACGAACGCCACCATCTCCGCGACGCTCGTCAACACCTTCGCGCCGCTTGCCATCAACGCGGTGATGATGATCTTCTACCTCATCGTCATGCTCCGCTACAGCGTGATCCTCGCGCTGGTGGGCATCGCGTCGGTGGTCGTCAACCTTTTCGTTTCGCGCGCGATCTCCGCGCAGCGCGTGAACCTCACGCGCGTGATGATGCGCGACGCGGGCAAGCTCGCGGGCACGACGGTCAGCGGCATCGAGATGATCGAAACGCTCAAGGCGTCCGGCGCGGAGAACGGCTTTTTTGAAAAGTGGGCGGGCTATCAGGCGAGCGTCAACACGTCGAATATGCGGTTCCTGCGCCTCAACAGCTATCTCGGCCTTATCCCCGCGGCGGTTTCGCAGCTCTCCGGCGCGGTCGTTTTGGTGCTGGGCGTGTGGCTTGCGATGCAGGGACAGTTCACGGTCGGTATGGTGCTCGCGTTTCAGGGCTTTCTCGGCTCCTTCACGGCGCCGGCGGGCGAGCTTATCTCCGCGGGGCAGACCATACAGGAGATGCGCACCGATATGGAGCGCGTGCAGGACGTGATGGACTATCCGCTCGACGTGTTGTGCAAAAACGAAGCGCCCACGGACGAGGAGACCTCCTACGACAAGCTTCGCGGCGGCCTTACGATGAAGAACGTGACCTTCGGCTACGCGAAGCTGGCGCCGCCGCTCATCGAAGACTTCGACCTCGATTTGAAGCCCGGCAGCCGCGTTGCGTTCGTCGGCCCGTCGGGCTGCGGCAAGTCGACGCTGGCGAACCTGATCTCCGGACTGTATCAGCCGTGGAGCGGCGAGATCCTCTTCGACGGAAAGCCCGTCACCGGGATCGACCGCAGCGTGTTCACCGGTTCGGTGGCGGTGGTCGATCAGGACATCATTCTCTTTGAGGACACCATCGCGAACAACATCAAGATGTGGGACGATTCCATCGAGGACTTCGAGATGATCATGGCGGCGCGCGACGCGCAGATACACGACGACATCATGCAGCGCGACGGCGGCTATCAATACAAGCTCACCGAGGGCGGCAAGGACTTCTCCGGCGGACAGCGCCAGCGCCTTGAGATCGCGCGCGTGCTCGCGCAGGACCCGACGATCATCATTCTCGACGAGGCGACGAGCGCGCTC
>CAMVGI010000093.1 GCA_947166955.1 uncultured Clostridia bacterium
AGCAGAAGACCGGAACCGTGAGCATCGAGACGCCCCAGCCCGAGCCCGTATCCGTGCCGGAACCCGAACCGCAGCCCGCGACAGAGCAGGGCGTGCCGAAAAAGCTCGTGGGGCTGGTTGCGTCTTTGGTGCTGCTGGCGTGCGCCGCCGCATTTTTCCTGCTGCATGCGCGCGTATTTGCGCCGTTGCACAGGCTCAGGGAAATGACGGGACGTCTGAACAAGTTGGATGCGCGCGAGCTGCGCGCGCAGGCGGACGCCATCGGCGGCGTCGCGGGCGCCGCGGCGCGTGATATTGCGGCGTATGCCGAAGCCATGGAGGAGAACGCGCCCGCGGAGATTCAAGCCCCTGACCGCACGCCGCTGGACGGGGCGGCGGAGCGGCGCGTCGTGGACGAGATATGCAGCTCGCTGCTGCCGCAGAGCCTCAAGGAAAACCTTGCGCGGATGACCTTCTCCGTGGCGGGAGGCGTGCAGCGCGGCGTGCGGCGCAACTGTGTGTTTTACGATTACTTTTTCCGCGACGACCGGATGCTCTGCACCGTGGTCGCGCAGGTGCCGGGAACCGGCATCGCCGAGGCGCTGTTTGCCGTGGTCACGCAGACGACGATCCGCAGCCGCCTGCGCATGGGGCGTTCGCTGATCGACGCCATGTCCGACGTCAATACGCAGCTTTACGATCTGGGCGGGCGAGATTCGACCTGCGCGTTCGTGGGCGTGCTTGACACGATGAACGGGCGCTATACCTTCGTCAACGCCGGCGGCGTTATGCCGATCCTCATGCGAAGCGAGGAGCGTTATGAATGGCTCAAAACGCCGGCCTACGCTCCGCTCGGCGCAAATGAGAGCGTGAACTACCGTTCGGAGCTGCTGCGGCTCAATCAGGGCGACAGACTGTTCCTTTATACCGCGGATCTCGGGGAAATGACGGATCGGGAAGGAAAGCCGTTCAGCGAGCAGGCGCTGCTCTCCGCGCTGAATCGCAGCCGGAGCAGGACGCGCGGCACGGAAGAGCTGCTGCGCTTTGTGCAGGACGAGGCGGCGGCGTTTTGCGAGCGGGGCGACGATGTGTTCAGCTCGGCGATGATCGCGCTGGAGTATGAAAAGGGAAGCAGGGATTATATCTTTACGCTCGTGCAGGGAAACGTGGAGCAGACGGGCGCCGTGACGAATTTTATGCGCAAGACGCTCTCGGACGGCGGAGTCGAGGTCAAGGCGCAGGCAAAGCAGATATTGCTGGCGGAGGAGCTGTTTGCGCTGTGCTGCCGCGTGTGCGAGAAGGATGCGGAGGTCAAGATCGAGTGCGCGCTCCGGCAGGAGGAGGCCGCGATGCATCTGCGTATGTTCGCGCCGATGGGCGGAAAGGACCCGCTGCAAGAGCGCGGCAGCGCGGCGAACTATATCCGCACCCACACGCGGCGCGCGGCGTTTGAGGCGGGGATCGACAGAGATATGGTCGAAATTGAGTCCGAACTGTCCTGACAACGGCGGAGGGGGGGACACGGAAGTGAAAAAAATACGGCTTGGGCTGAACGCGCGCATTGCGCTCATTGTTTTGGTTCTGGAGCTTCTGCTCTCGGCAATATTGCTGCTAAACAACTACATATCGACCTACCGCGTCTATGCAACCTTCTGTCACGAGCGCTCGCGGCAGATAACGGAGATCGTTGCCGATTGGACGGATTGGGAGAAGATCGAGCACTTCGCCGAAACCGGCGAGCCGGATGAATACAGCGAGCAGCTGGCGTATTTCTACAACCAGGTCAAGAGCGGGCTCGGCGAGGAGTGCTACCTTGGCCTGGTCATTCCCTATGACGAGTATGGAATCACGATCTACGAGGCGGTCGCGCCGGGTGATGATCCTGAGGAGATAGTTCCCTGGGGGCAATCGGCTGATTTCGGACCAGGGTTTAAAGAAGCGATGGTCCCCGATCTTCGCGCGGGGCACGGCAATGAGACGATCATGATGGGCAGGATGCGCGACGGGGGGCTTGTTCTGAATACATGGGAGCCGATTTTCGACAGGGCCGGAACGGTTCGCGCGGTTGTAATTACGCAGCAGACAATGCGCAGCATCGACGGCGATCTGAGAGCTAATATGCTGCGCATCAGCGGCATGTGCATGTTTTTCATTGCCGCAGCGGCGGCGCTGATCCTGCTGTTCCTTCGGCTGAGCATCACCGGACCGATCAAAAAGCTCGAGAAAATGGTAGACTCCTATGAAAACGGCGCGTTTACCGAGGAAAAGTTTCGACATGACGACGAGATACAAAGCCTTGCCAATTCTTTTATCGGCATGGCGCGCCGCATAGAGACCTATACCGACGAGGTGAAGCGCACCTCGGCGGAAAAGGAGCGCATCAACACGGAGTACGGTGTGGCGCGGCAGATCCAGCACGACACGCTGCCGACGGTGTTTCCGGCCTCTCCGGAGCGGAGGGAGTTCGATATTTTTGCCGCCTTGGAGGCAAGCAAAAATATCAGCGGAAACTTCTACGATTTCTTCCTCATTGACGACGACCACCTTGCGCTGGCGATCGGGGATATTTCGGGAAGGGGCATTCCCGCGGCGCTGTTCATGGTCATGGTCAAGACGCTGATCAAGGATCGCTGTTTGCAGGGCGATTCCCCCGCGGAGGCGCTGCAAAGCGTCAGCGAGCAGCTGCTGGAGGGCAATCGGGCGAATATGTTCGCCTCGGTGTGGCTCGCCGTGCTGGAGCTTTCCACCGGAGCGGGCGTGGCGGTCAACGCGGGACACCAACACCCGATTTTGTGCCGCGCCGGAAAGAAGTTCGAATTGCAGGTCTACCCCCATTGTCCGCCGATCGCGGCGATGGAGGGCGTCCGCTTCCGCAACCATGGTTTTCAGCTCTCGCCGGGCGACACGCTGTTCGTCTACACGGTCGGCGCGGTGGAGGCGCAAAACGGAAAAGGGGAAGCGTTCGGCAAGCAGCGCATTCTGGAGGCGCTGAACCGCGAACCGGAGGCGACTCCCAGCGTGCTGCTGCAAACGGTGACAACAGCGCTGCACCGCTTTTCCAGCGAAGCGCCGTGCCTTGACGACCGGACGCTGCTGTCAATGAAATACTACGGTAAGGACGGCGTGTCGAGCCAATAGAAAGACGAGTTTTTTTGAAAAGGAGGATCACCATGAACGAGAACATCGATTCCAAGCGGGAATCCGCCCTCAAGAGCATCTTGGAGCGTCTCACCGACGAGCAGAGGGAAAAGGTGCGGGCGTGCAAGACGGTGGACGAGCTGACGGCGTTTGTGGCGAAGGAAGGGATCGAACTGCCCGATGAACTGCTCGACGCCGTCGCCGGCGGAGGCTTCTTCACGGAAGAGGATTTGAAGGGCAAAGAGGTCTTTCCGCCGATGCACCCGTGCCCGAAGTGCAAATCCAAAAATGTAAAAAACTATGATCCGGGCGGAATGTTTCAAATGAGAGTAAAATGCCTCGATTGCGGATACTGGGGCGAATCAGGGGCAAATGCCTATGTAGCTTGGGCTTCGGTCCGCTGGTGAAAAGCTCCGCTCCCTTTGCGAGCGGGGCGAGCGGATGACGACCTCAACGCACAGGGCAACATGACGAACTGGTGAACGAAGACGGACTATGCCGCCTTTACCACTTACACGCTTAATACGCGGCTCCCTGCGCTATCATTAGACTGCTGAAAAAGAAGAGATGCCTTCCGACGCTTCGACGCCGGAAGGCATCTCTTCTTATCGAGACTGTCAAACAAAGAAAATATCGCCTTGTTTGCGCATATTTTGTATTGAGGTGACGTACATGGAAACCAAACTCATTCCAACCGAAACCCACCCGCCCGGCGCGGGCGACCCGCGACCGATCATCCAGCAGGCCATAAGCGACTGGCTCACAAAAGAATTATCCAAATGACGCCTGTGCCGTTCTACCGGCATAGGCGTTTCAAATAAAATCTTGCCGTGAGGCGGCTCTTATGCTGCGATGATTGCGAGCAGTTACGCCTCGAAGGAGGTGTGACCGATTCTTTGCGCAATCTATACAAGACTGAGTAAGGAAGACGCTGACAAGCAGCAAAACGAATCCGAAAGCATCCAGAATCAAAAGAACCTGCTGATCCGCTATGCCGTGGAGCACGGGTGGGATATCTATGACGTCTACTGCGACGAGGACTATTCCGGCGCGGACAGGCTGCGGCCCGACTTCAACCGTATGATCGACGACGCCGGACAGAAACAGTTCCAAATCGTACTCTGCAAGACACAATCCCGCTTTACCCGTGACATGGAACTGGTGGAGAAGTACATCCACGGACTGTTCCCCGTTTGGGGCATCCGCTTTGTGGCGGTGGCCGACAATGCCGATACCGACGTCAAGGGCAATAAGAAAGCCCGGCAGATCGCGGGACTGGTCAACGAGTGGTACTTGGAAGACCTCTCCGAAAACATTCGCATGGTCTTTGACATGAAACGCAGGGAAGGACAGTACATCGGCGGTTCGCCCGTCTACGGCTATAAGAAGGATCCGGCGAACAAGAACCATTTGGTGATCGACCCGGAGGCCGCGGAGGTGGTACGCCAGATATTCCGGTGGTCGCTGGAGGGGCATGGACAGCAGAATATCGCCTATATGCTCAACGAACGGTGTGTTGCCAACCCGACGCGGTATAAGGAAGAAAAGGGCCTTGCGCGGAACCACTACTGCAAGCGGGATTTCGGGCTCTGGAACAAAATCACGGTTTGGCGTATCCTGCGGAACGAGATGTACGTTGGCGTTATGGTACAGGGACGGACAAAGAAGGTCAGCTACAAATCCAAGGCGCAGATCAATATGCCGGAGGACAAGTGGGTCCGCGTCGAGGGAACGCATGAGGCGATCATTGACCGCAAGACCTTCGACGCGGTGCAGCGAGGAATGGACCTGCGCGCCCGCACGGACGGGACGGGAACGATCCACCCGCTCGCGGGATTGGTCAAGTGCATGGACTGCGGCAGTACCATGAGCAAACGAAAGAACCGTTATAACCATGAGTATCTGCGATGCAGGCTCTTCATGGACAGCGGCAGGCAGCGGCTCTGCACCAACCACGCCATTCGTCTCGACCGGCTGATCGACTATGTTTCCGATCAGGTTCGCGCCTATGTACGGGATTATTTTGACCTTTCAAGGGCCGATCTGCAGCCCAAACAGGACACTCGGACGGCGGAACTGGAGCGCGAGAAAAAGGCGATGGAGACCGATTTGGAGAAACGCGGCGCTGCGCTGCGTGCGCTTTACCTCGACAAGGTATCGGGTGCGATCAGCGACGGGCAGTTTGCGGACATAAACGCGGCGTTTCTTGCGGAAAAATCCCGCCTTGAGAGGAAAATCGCCGAAATCGACGGAAAGCTGAGCGAGCGGACGGTGCCGAAAAGCAAGGACGAGCTGATGCGGCGGGCCGAGGAGCTGCTGAAGCTCGAAACCGTGCCGCGGGAGCTGTTCGTGGCGCTGATCGACGAGATCCGCGTGGGACAGAGAGACAGCGCGACCGGCGAGCAAAAAATCGAGATCCGCTGGAAATTCTGAGGGTCGGCATTTTTTGAAAGCAACGCTTTCAAAAAAGTGTACTTATGGTGCGAAGGCACACGTCCTTGAGCCGACCTACACCGTTGCGAACGAGCGGTACCTCGACCTGACGCGGTTTTACGACGTGGAGGCGACGAAGGCGGAGCGCGCGGCGGTCAAGGCGCACACGGACGCATACCGCGCGGCGTATGCGGAGACGTATCACATCCTGCGCGCGGTGGACGCAATCGAAAGCGAACGGCGCGCCGTCGTGCGCGCCGCCGCCGACACGGAAAAGCTTGCGCGGCGGATCGCGGGCGTCGCACGGCGCGAGCTGCGCGGCGCGTCTGCGGCGGCT
>CAMVGI010000094.1 GCA_947166955.1 uncultured Clostridia bacterium
CCCGCAGCACGCCATGAAAATCGCGTTCGCCACGCCGACGATCAGCGCGTCGAGCAGCGTGAAGACGATGTACTGCACCAAAATCCTGTCGCAGCGGGTGAAGAACATTACGACGGCGTCCATGCGCTCCGGCAGCAGCGCGCGTAGCAAGCGCATCGTGCCGCGCTTGAGCGACTGCTTCGACGCGAGCAGATACACCGAAAGCACCAGCGCGACGAACCAAGTCACAAGTCCCTTGCCCGCCACGGCGGAGGCGCCGAGGATATTGTCGGCGTTGTCCTTCAAAAGCTCGGCGAGTTTGTTCATTACATTGCCCGACGAACCGATGATCTCGTCGAGCTTGAGCGCGTCCGCGACGCCGAGCTGCTCCGTCAGCTTCCGGAGCGAGGCGAGATAGCCGTCCATGTTGCCCATCAGCGTCATCAGGCTGTCCGCGAGCTGCGGGATCAGCGTGCCGAGCAAAAAGCCGAGGAACAACAGCAGCGTCAGCACCGTCAGGCCGATGGCGAGCGGCCAGGACAGCTTTTCACTGCGCATCTTCCCGAACACCGTCCGCTGGTACAACGACGAGAGCGGATTCATGATATAGGCGAGGATGCCGCCGAGGAAGATCGCCTTGAAATAGCCGAGGAACGTCCGTATCCCGCCCCATATGCCCTCAAGGTGCGTCAGCGCCACGTACAGCGCCACCGCGATGCACGCGGCGACGGCGTAGGGGTACCATTTTTTGTCGCGCAGTTTTCCTTTCATGGCGGAATCTCCTTGTCGATTTTCCTTATGTCGATTCTGTTATTTTATAATACTTCGGCGCAAATGGCAAGACGGTTTTCGGCCGTTTCCTCCGGACGTTTTCGGATGGGACTTGAAAAAAGATGAACGATAACATATAATACTTTTATCGTTTGAGGAACGCTTAAGGTTTTATGGGGGAGGGAACTGAGAATGAAAAAGAAACAGGCGATCGCGCTGCTTTTGGGCACGCTCATGCTCCTGAGCCTTATGACGGGATGCCGCGCGGGCGGCGCGGAAAACGCGCAGGGCGGCGGTCCCGGCGCTGCGGAACCGGCAAAGCCGGCGGCGCCGGACTATGCGAACGACCCCGATTGGTTCGGCACCGACGAGGGGAAGACCGTCACGCTGAACTTCTACTGCGGCATCCAGCCGGAGTACGGCTACCAGCAGATGGTGGACAACTTCAACGCGGCATATGCCGACAAGGGCGTGCAGGCGGAGTTTCACAAGTATTCCAACGACGCCGACGGCAACACCCAGCTGGAGACCTACCTGCTCACGAAAACCTATGTCGACGTGTTTATCGGATACGGCAGCAAGGACAGGCTCTACAGCCGCGGCGAGGCGGGGATGCTCTACGATTACGGCCCCTATCTCAACGAGATCGGCTTCGACGTGGCGAAGGAACTGGGCGCGAACACCGCGCGGGAGTATGTCCGTGAAGACGGCACCGTTTGGGGCCTGCCCACGAAGTTCGACAACAAGGGCTGGATCATGATCAACACGGACGCGTTTCGAAAGGCGGGCGTGGAGATCCCGTACGGCGGCTGGACCTACGACGAATTTCGGGAGGCCTGCCGGAAGCTGAGCGAAACCACGGGGAAGTACGCCGTGTGCTGGGGCTTCGGCTTCGACTACGCCTCGAAGCTTGGCTACGTTTCCAGCGTTCTGTCGCCGAACGGCTATTTCACCGACGAAACCATGACCGAGACCAATCTGGGCGACCCGGTTTGGAGCGAGGGGCTGCAGCTTTTCAAGGACACGCTGGACGAGGGCTGGGCGCTTCCGCTTGAGGAGGACCTGGAGGGGAAGAAGGACACCGTCAAGACCGAATTCCTCACCGAAAACTGCGCGATATTCGGCATCTATTCCCAGCTTCGCCTCGCGATGGACACGGCCTCGTATCCGCACGATTTCGTCACGGCGCTGGTGCCTTTCCCCGTGCCGGACGAGGAGCATGCCGCGTTCAAGGATCAGGCGAACCAATCCTATTCCGGCGATTTCATCAGCATCGCGTCCGGCTGCGAGAACACGAAGGCCGCCTGCGAGTTCGTGCGCTGGTACATTGAGGGCGGCATGAACCCGATCATCCTAGCCGCGCGCTATCCGCTCTGGAACGGCAACGACACGCAGAAGATCCTCGACGTTCTCTCCGAGCGCGCGGACGGCACGGTGGACCCCGAATCGCTGTCGCACCTGTTCCGCGTCGACCGCTCCGCCTTTACCGGCAAGAGCTACGTCAGCGGACACGACGACGAGATCAAGACCATCGTCTGGGAGGAATGGCAGAACTACCTGAACGGAAAAACGTCGAGCGCGGAGGCGGCCATGAACAAGGCAAAACACCGCGCCGACGAGGCGATCAAGGCGGAAGGCGGCCTGCTTGCGAACTGAAAAACGCTGCGACACGACCGAAAAAACTCCGCCGCTCGGCGGAGTTTTTTTCGGAATCGGCGCGCGGACTTTGCCCGATGGTACGATGCGCGCGGCGGAGGAGTATGGTATGATACCGTAACAGACAACGGAAAAACCGTAAAACGACCCGATCATATTCGAAAAAGGAGAAAGAGCTATGGGACTGTTTGACAAGAAATTCTGCGATGTCTGCGGGGAAAAGATCGGCCTTTTGGGCAACCGCAAGCTGGAGGACGGCAACCTCTGCAAGAACTGCGCGGCGAAGCTTTCGCCGTGGTTCAGCGAGCGGCGGCACAGCACGCTTGCCGAGATCAAGGCGCAGCTCGACTATCGCGAGCAGAACAAACAGGCGGTGAGCGCGTTCCATACCACGCGCAGCTTCGGGAAGGACTACAAGGTGTACCTCGACGAAGACGCGCGCAAGTTTATGGTGACGAACGCGAGCCGGATCCCGGAGGCGAATCCCGACGTGCTGGACTTCTCGCAGGTCACCGGCTGCGACCTCGACATCGAGGAGGATCGCGACGAGATCATGCAGAAGGACAAGGACGGCAAGGAGGTCAGCTACAATCCGCCCCTGTATCAGTACTCCTATGATTTCTACGTTGTGATCCGCGTGAACCATCCGTACTTTGACGAGATGCGCTTCAAGCTCAACTCCGCCTCCGTGGAGACCGGAAAAAACAGCATGTCCGGCGGCGTTCACACGGGCGTCGGCGCGACCGACTATCAGGAGTTCGTTCAGATGGGCGACGAGATCAAGGCGGCGCTGACGCAGGCGCGTCAGGACGTGCGCGCCGAAGCCGCGGCGTCCGCTGCGCCCAAGACCGCCGTGACGTGCCCGCTGTGCGGCGCGACGACCTTTCCCGACGCGAACGGACGCTGCGAATACTGCGGCGGCGCGATTACAGGCTGACGGGGAGAAGCGCTTTCCCGACTGCCGCCCCGCGCGCGGCGGCGTATAAGACCTGCGGACAAACGGTCCGTCCCTTGGGGGACGGGCCGTTTTCAACTGCGGGAAAAACAGTTTACATACGCCGAAAAATGTGATACATTATACTGTGATTAGATATGCGAAATCGCAAGATTTCAGAAATGCGAAGGGGCTGAGTCAGCATGGAACAGCATGCCGTTTCGATCACAATTCTGGGGACGCGCGGCTCGCTTCCCGTCAGCGGCGGCGCGTACGCCCGTTACGGCGGGGCGACGACCTGTGCGCTTTTTCGCGCGGGGGAGGACTTCGTCGTGCTCGACGCGGGCACGGGGCTTCTGGCCCTGCCGGACGAGGCGATGCGCGGCGGAACGCTGCCGCTGCTGCTGACGCACGCGCACGCCGACCACCTGCTCGGCCTTCCGCTGAGCCCCTGCACGATGAATCGGGAGCTGCGGCTGGACGTGTACGGCAAAACGCGCGACGGGATGGATGTCCGCGCCCAGCTTGCCGCGCTGATGTCGCCGCCGCTCTGGCCGGTCGGGCCGGACGCGCTG
The DNA here is from genome assembly GCA_947166955.1 of uncultured Clostridia bacterium. The sequence continues at coordinate 3,916 of CAMVGI010000094.1, forward strand.
CCCGCGGACGTCTGTTTCCACGAGCTGCCGGACGCGCTGCGCCTCGGCGGTATCGAGATCGAGGCGATGGAGGGCAGGCATCCCGGCGGCGTGTCGATCCTCCGGCTCACGGCGGCGGGAAAGCGCGTGGTGTTCGCTACCGACTGCACGCTGGATAACGATTGGCTGCCCGCGCTGCGCGAGTTTGCGCGCGACTGCGACCTGCTGCTGTGCGACGGGCAGTACAGCGACGACGAATGGACGGCGCGCGCGGCGTTCGGACACAGCAGCTGGGGCTACGTGGCGCGCTTTGCGCGCTCGTGCGGCGCGAAGATGCTGCGCGTCATCCACCACGACCCGAAACGCACGGACGAGGAGCTGGACCGCGCGGCGGAGGGGCTGCGCGCCATCGACCCCGCGTTCGACTTTGCGAAGGAAGGGGAGCGCATCGTGCTATGACAAAAGAACGCGATATGCAGCAATTTCTGTCGGTCTGCCTTGCGCTGACCGCCGAGCGCGACCGCGAGGCGCTGCTCTCCACGATCCTTGACAGCGCGATGGACGTCGCGCATTGCGACGCGGGCACGCTGTATCTCAAGGAGGACGACGGGCTGCGCTTCTGCCGCATGGTGACGCGCTCGCAGGGCGTGCGCCAGGGCGGACACGACGCGCCCATCACGCTGCCGAACGTGCCGATGGAGGAGCAATACGTCTGCTCGTGGGTCGCGCTGCACAACGAGGCGATCAACGTCGCGGACGTGCACACGGACACGCACTTCGACTTTACCGGCTCGCTTCGCTACGACGCGATGACGGGCTATCACACGCAGAGCATGCTGGTCGTGCCGATGTCGAACGACCGCGGCGAGCTGATCGGCGTGACGCAGCTTATCAACGCGCAGGACGAAAACGGCGAAACGATCCCGTTCGACCCCTCGGTCGAGCTGCTGGTCTCGGCGCTTTCCTCGCTCTCCGCGATCAGCATCACGAACATGCAGTACGCCGAGCAGATCACGGCGCTGCTCGATTCGCTCGTCGGCGCGCTCTCGACCGCCATCGACGAGCGCACGCCCTACAACGCCAACCACACGCGCAACATGGTGCGCTACGGCACGGCGTTCCTCGATTGGCTGGAGCGCACGGGCAATCCGTGGACGTTCGACGCGGACAAGCGCCGCACCTTCCTCTTGAGCGTGTGGCTGCACGACGTGGGCAAGCTGGTCGTGCCGCTGGAGGTCATGGACAAGGAAAGCCGCCTCGGCGCGCGGATGCAAACCGTCCGCGACCGCCTGCGGATCATCGGCCTGTCCGACCGCATCGAACAGCTGGAGGGCAAGATCGACATTGAGGAACTGCTCCGGCGGGACAGCGCGCGGCTCGACGCGATCGAGCTGATCGAGCGCGTGAACAAGGCGGGGTTCCTGCCCGACGACGCGCTCGCCGCGGTGGAAACGATCGCCAAGAGGACTTACGTGGACGAAAACGGCGAGACGCATCCGTGGCTCACGGAGGAAGAACGCGCCTGCCTCAGCGTCCGCAAGGGAACGCTTACCGCCGAGGAACGCGCCGTGATGGAGAGCCACGCCGTCGTGACGGGGCGCATCCTCGGCCATGTGAACTTCCCGAAGATGTACGGCGAAACGCCGCGCTGGGCGGCGATGCACCACGAGCTGCTCAACGGGAAAGGCTATCCCGACCACCTCACCGCGGCGGACATTCCGCGCGAGGTGCGTCTGCTGACGATCTTGGACGTGTTCGACGCGCTGACCGCGCGTGACCGTCCGTACAAGCCCCCGATGCCGACGGAGAAGGCGCTCGGCATCCTGCACAGCATGGTCGAAGAGGGCGGCGTGGACGGAGAGATCCTCGCGCTCTTTGAGGAAAGCAAAGCTTGGGAGGAGAAAGAGGCATGAAAAAACTGGGTTCCCTGATCATGGCGCTGGTCATGGCGTTCTCGCTCGTTCTGCCCGCGG
>CAMVGI010000095.1 GCA_947166955.1 uncultured Clostridia bacterium
TGCAGCTCCGCGCGCCCGTCGTCGTGGTCATGGGCCACGTCGACCACGGCAAGACGTCGCTTTTGGACTATATCCGCCACGCGCACGTCGCCTCCGGCGAGGCGGGCGGCATCACGCAGCACATCGGCGCCTATCAGGTGCAGATCAAGGGCAAGCCCATCACCTTCCTCGACACCCCGGGCCACGAGGCGGTCACGTCCATGCGCGCCCGCGGCGCGATGGTGACGGATATTGCCATCCTCGTCGTCGCGGCGGACGACGGCATCATGCCCCAGACCGTCGAATCCATCAACCACGCCAAGGCGGCGGGCATCCCGATCATCGTCGCCATCAACAAGATGGATAAGGCGGACGCGAACCCCGAGCGCATCAAGCAGCAGCTCACCGAGTACGATCTGCTGGCCGAGGATTGGGGCGGGCAGACCATCGTTTGCCCCATCTCCGCCAAGACCGGTATGGGCGTGGACAATCTGCTGGAGATGGTCGCGCTGACCGCCGAGGTCGGCGAACTGAAGGCGAACCCGAACCGCGCGGCGAGCGGCACGGTCATCGAAGCGCGGCTCGACAAGGGCCGCGGCCCCATCGCGACGCTGCTCGTGCAGAACGGTACGCTGCGTCAGGGCGACATCATCATCGCCGGCACGGCGGTCGGCCGCGTGCGCGCCATGACGGGCGACAAGGGCCAGCGCATGACCGAGGCAGGGCCGAGCGTTCCCGTCGAGATCACGGGCCTCGGCGACGTGCCGGAGGCGGGCGCGACGTTCAACGCCGTCGCCGACGAGCGCCTCGCGCGCGAGCTGGTGGCGCAGCGCAAGGAAGAGGAGAAGATCAAGGCGAACGCGCCCGTCACGAAGGTCTCGCTGGAGGATCTGTTCAGCCAGATCCAGGCGGGCGAGATGAAGAACCTCAACATCATCGTCAAGGCGGACGTGCAGGGCAGCGTCGAGGCGGTCAAGAGCTCGATCGAGAAGCTTTCGAACGACGAGGTGCGCGTGCGCGTCATCCACGGCGCGGTCGGCGCGATCAACGAGAGCGACGTCATGCTCGCCTCCACGTCGAACGCGATCATCGTCGGCTTCAACGTGCGCCCCGATTCCGTGGCGGCGGAGAGCGCGAAGCGCATGCACGTCGATATGCGCATGTACCGCGTCATCTACGACGCGCTTGACGAGATCGAGGCGGCGATGAAGGGCATGCTGTCGCCCAAGTTCCGCGAGAGCGTCATCGGCCACGCCGAGGTGCGCCAGACCTACAAGGTCTCCAGCGTCGGCACGGTCGCGGGCTGCTACGTCACCGACGGCAAGATCCAGCGCGCCTGCGACGTGCGCATCGTGCGCGACGGCATCGTCGTCCACGAGGGTCAGCTCGCCTCGCTCCAGCGCTTCAAGGACGCGGTCAAGGAGGTCGCGAACGGCTACGAGTGCGGCCTGAGCTTCGAGAAGTTCAACGACATCAAGCTCGGCGACGTGGTGGAAGCCTACGTCATGGAGCAGATCGAGCAGTAACGCATCATAACGGGGGCGGGCGAGGACGCCCGTCCCCTGTTTTTCCGTTTCCGCAAAGGAGGTTATCGAATGGCAGGAAATCGCATCCATCGCATCAACGAGGAGATCCAGAAGGAACTTTCCACGCTGCTGCGCACGCTTAAGGACCCGCGCGTGCAGGGCGGCATGGTGACCGTCACGCACGTCGAGACGACGAGCGATCTTCGTTACGCGAAGGTGTTCGTGAGCGTGCTGGACAAGACGCAGGAAAAGGACGTTTTAAAGGGCCTCAAGAGCGCTGCGGGGTATCTGCGCCGCGAGCTGGGACAGGCGATGGCGCTGCGCTATACGCCGGAACTTCAGTTTTCCGCGGACGATTCCATCGAGCAGGGCGCGCACATCCTCGCGATGCTGCGCGACCCGAACGTCGTCAAGCCCGCGAATCCCGCGAACGCGGACCTTGCTCTCGACGAAGAGCCGTAACGGAGGGAGACCATGTTCACCACGAAGCAGGCGGCGGAGTTCCTCCGCGCGCACGACAACTATCTCATCCTCACGCACAAAAGCCCCGACGGCGACACGCTCGGCTGCGCGGCGGCGCTCTGCCGCGCGCTGCGCGCCCTCGGCAAGACGGCGGCGTTGCTTATGAACGCCGAGGTCACGGACATCTACCGCCCGTATGTGGACGGGCTTTGGGCGGCGGAGGACTTTGCGCCCGATACCGTCGTGGCGGTGGACATCGCGACGACGGGACTGTTTCCCGAAAACGCGAAGCCCTACGAAACGCGCGTCGATCTGGCCGTCGACCATCATCCGAGCCACGAGCCGTTCGCGCGCGAGAGCTGCGTGCAGCCGGAGCGCGCCGCCTGCGGCGAGATCATCTTCGAGATCGTCACGGCGCTCGCTCCGCTCACGGCGGACGTCGCGCTGCCGCTCTATGTGGCGGTTTCGACCGACACGGGCTGCTTCGTGTACTCGAACGTGACGGCGAACACGCACCGCGTCGCCGCCGCGCTCATCGAAACGGGCTTCGCGCTTCCTCCGGTGAACAAGCGCCTGTTCCGCACGAAGACGAAGAAGCGCCTCGCACTGGAATCGCGCCTGATCGGCGCGCTGGAGTTCTTCGACGACGGGCGCATCGTCGTGGTGCAGCTCCCGCTCGCGCTGCAGAACGAGCTGATGCTCACCGAGAACGATATGGACGATCTTTCCGCCCTCGGCGGGCTGGTCGAGGGCACGGACTGCTCGATCACGATGAAGGAAAAGAAAAGCGGCGAGTGGAAGATCAGCGTCCGCACGGGCGCGCGCGTCAACGCCACGAAAGCCTGCGAGAAGTTCGGCGGCGGCGGACACCGCGCGGCGTCCGGCTGCGTGATCAAGGGACTGACGCAGGAGGAGACCAAGCGCGCCATCGTGGCCGCCTGCATGGAGGCCGCCGATGCCTGACGGCATTGTGATCATCGACAAGCCCGCGGGCTGGACAAGCATGGACGTGTGCGCCAAGCTGCGCGGCGCGTATCGGGAAAAGCGCGTGGGACACGCGGGAACGCTCGACCCGATGGCGACGGGCGTGCTGCCCGTGTTCGTCGGACAGGCGACCAAGGCGGTGCCGTTCGCCGAGGACGGGAAAAAGGAATACCGCGCCGCGCTGCGCCTCGGCGTTACGACCGACACGCAGGACACGACCGGAACGGTGCTCGCCGAATCGGACGCGGCGGTGACGGAGGACGAGCTGCGCGCGGTCCTGCCGCGCTTTACGGGCGAGATTTCGCAGCTTCCGCCGATGTACTCCGCCGTCAAGATACAGGGGAAAAAGCTCTACGAGCTGGCGCGCCGCGGCGTCACGGTCGAGCGCAGGCCGCGCGCCGTCACGATCTATGAACTGGAGCTGCTCGGGCGCGCGGCGAACGGCGATTGGGATTTGCGCGTGCTCTGCTCCAAGGGCACGTACATCCGCACGCTCTGCAACGACATCGGCTCGTCGCTCGGCTGCGGCGGCTGTATGAGCGCGCTCACGCGCACGATGGCGGCGGGCTGGACGCTTGACGAGGCGGTGTCGCTCGACGATGCGCTCGCGGGCGGAGCGGGCCTGCTGCGCGGCGTGGACAGCCTGTTTCGCCAATACGGCGCGTATCAGATCGCGGACGCGGAAACCGAGCGGCGCTGCCGCTGCGGCAACCCCGTTCGCGCGCACGAGGCGCTCGCAGACGGAACGTACCGCGTCTACGGCTGCGACGGCGCGTTTCTCGCGCTTTCGCGCGCGGAGGACGGCGTTTTGACCTCGATACGAAATTTTTTCAGCACGTAAGGGATACCGATGGAAGAGAAGAAAGTGATTGCCCTCGGCTTTTTCGACGGGGTGCATATCGGACACGGCGCGCTGCTGCGCAAAACGGCGGAGCGCGCGCGTGAACTCGGCGTGGAAGCGGCGGCGTTTACGTTCGACCGCGCGCCGAAGGAGTTTGTCACGGGGGTTCCCGTGCCGCTGCTCACAAGCGTTTCCGAGCGCGCCGCGCTCGTGCGCGAACACTACGGCGTCGAGCGCACGATCGTCGCGCCGTTTGACCGCGACATGATGACCATGTCTGCGAACGATTTTCTGGAGAAGCTGCTCGTGGGGCGCTATCATGCCGTCCACCTCGTCGCGGGGCACGACTACCGTTTCGGCTACAAGAACGAGGGGACGCCCGAGCGCCTGCGCGCATGGTGCGCGGAGCACGGCCTCGGCTGCGATATTATCCCCAAGGTGGAGCTTGACGGCGTGACGGTCAGCTCCACGCACATCCGCTCACTCGTCGAAGCGGGCGAAATGGAGACCGCGGCGGCGTTTCTGGGGCACCCCTATGCCGTGAGCGGCACGGTGAAGCACGGCAAGCACCTCGGCACCGAGGCGCTGTTCCCGACGGTCAACCTCATGCCGGAACCGTGGCGCATCCTGCCGCGCTTCGGAGTGTACGCCGTGCGTGTTCTGCTGCCCGACGGCGGCACCTACGCGGGCGTGACGAACGTCGGCGTGCGTCCGACCATCGTGGACGACGACCGCGTGACGATTGAAACGTATCTCGTCGATTTCGACGGCGACCTCTACGGGAAAACGATCCGCATCGAGTTCGCGCGCTACCTGCGCCCCGAGCGGAAATTCGACTCGATGGAAGAACTGCACCGGCAGATCGAAGACGACATCGCGAACAGCAGAAAGGAAAAGCGGAGCTGAGAACGTCAGCTTCGCTTTTCTTTTGCGCGCCTATTTCCCGACCAAATAATCCGCCTTTCCTTTCTACAATGAAGAAAACAGGGAGGTGGACAAGCGGTGGAACTCAAAACAACGATTCGGCGCGAAACGCTCGCGCGGCTGCTGAAGTGCCTGTGCCGCGCGCTGCTTGCCGCGCTGCTCACGGGAGCGCAGATCTTCGGCGGATACGCGCCGTTCGCCGTGGGCGCGGTCGCGGCGGCGGGACCGGGCTGGGAGGGCCTCGGCGCGCTCGTCGGCGTGGGGTTGGGCGCGCTCGCGCTGCTCGATTTCCCGCACGCGCTGCGCACGACGGCGTGCAGCCTGCTGCTCTTTACGGCGAACAACGCGTTTTGCGAGCTGAAGGCGTATCAAAAGAAATGGTTTTTGAGCGCGCTGACGGCGGGGCTGATGCTCGCGGTGGAGGCGATCTACGTCGTGCGCTCCGGCAGCGCGGAGGAGGCGGCGTACTGCGCGACCTCCATCGCGGTCGCGGCGCTGTTCGCGTATTGCGCGCGCGTGGCGCTCGCGTCGGAGGAGGCGCGGCGCGAGCATCCCGCCGAAGCGCTCATGCTGCTGGTCGGCGTGCTGACGGCGTTTTCCTCGGCGCAGATGGAAAACGGCTTCGCGCCGGGGCGCATCCTCTCGGTGCTTGCGGTGCTGTTCCTCGCCTATGGGCGCGACACGGCGGACGCGCTTACCGCGGCGGTGAGCATCGGGCTTGCGATGGACCTCGCCGCGCCGGAGAGGGAGTTTCTGCATACGGCGTGCTACGGCTTCGGCGCGCTGACGGCGGGCGCGCTGCACCGCGGCAGCCGCGTGCGCGCGGCGGGCGTGTTCGCGCTCGCGGTGACGCTTTTTGCCATGCCGCTCGGCGCGGAGCGCGGGCTTGCGCTGCTCTATGAGGGGCTTGCGGGGACGCTCGCGTTCCTGCTCGTGCCGACGCGTACGCTGCTTGCGGCGCATGCCGTGCCGGAAGGCGCCGCGTCCGGCACGGCGCAGCAGGAGGACCGCGTGCGCCGCGCGCTGCGGGAGGCGTCCGGCGCGCTGCGGGAGCTGTACGAGAGCATT
>CAMVGI010000096.1 GCA_947166955.1 uncultured Clostridia bacterium
CACCGTCCGGCAGGGCGATTCCCTTTGGGCGCTTGCCGCGGAGGAATACGGCGACGCGAGCCAGTGGCGCGTCATCGCCTCGGCAAACGGGATCTCCGACGCGCGCAGGCTGCGTACCGGCGAAACGCTGGTCGTTCCGGCTCTGGTGTGAGGGCGCGCGTATGGATCAGGGTACTTATACCTATGCCGCGCTTGCGAAAAAGTACGACAACTTCCTCGCGCCGGGATTTGAGATCTCCGTGGGCGGCAAGCCGATGGTGCCGGGGAAATACCACATACCCATGGTGGAGGTCGAAATCAGCGCCGGAGGCGCGGTGGGCGGCTGCAACTTTACGATCGAGGCGCAGTACGACAGCGAAAACAGCAAATGGATCAATGACGCGTCGAGCATCATCAAGCCCGGCGCCAAGCTGACGGTGAAGGGCGGATACCAGATTCGCAAAGAGCTTTTCTACGGTTATGTGGACGATTACAGTGTGGATTTCGACAGCGACGGCGCGCCGCGGATCTCCGTAAACGGGCTTGACGGGCTGGGGTATCTGATGAATATGTGCGAGCCGTTCTACGCGGGAGAAAAAAAGCCGAAGCAGATCGTGCAGACCGTGCTGCAAAAAAGCGTGGCGGCAGGTTATGCCAAGACGATCAAGGTGGGCGCGCTCACCGGCTTTGAAACGCCGGTCATCAAGGAGCAGATCGACGACTGGAAGTTCCTGCACATGATGGCGCAGCGATACGGGGCGATGGTGTTCGCCGTGGACGGAGAGCTGATCTTTGACACCGTCCTGACCAAGACCGTGCCGCTCATCACGCTGACTGTGGGCAAGAGCATTCTCCGTTTTTCCAAGCGGGTTTCCCTTGCCCATCAGGTGGGCAAGGTGGAGGTGTTCGGGCACGACATCAACCAGAAGGCCGTCAAGGGAACGGCTTCGCGCGTGACGACGGGCGGCAGCGGCAAGACGGCGGCGCAATGGGTAAGCGGGCTGAAAAACGCCGTGCTTCGCGAGCGCAGCGAATACGCGCGCACGCAGAAGGAATGCGAGGCGCTGGCGCAGCACCGTCTCAACAGCATCGCCATGGGCTTCGTTTCCGGCGAGGGCGAGTGCATCGGCCTTCCGGAGCTGATCCCCGGACGCTACATCAAAATCGACGGCGGCGACAAGGATACCAACGGCACCTATTTCATCACCAAGGTCTGCCACCGCTTCACCATGGACGAGTATACGACCGCCTTCGAGGTGAAAGGAGCGAAAGCATGAGCCCATCGGGACTGTCCGAACAACTGGATGCGATCCTGGAAGCCACGGGCGGCCAAATGGGGCAGGGCAGCGTGTTCAGCCTGACGCTGGCGACGGTCAAGAACATCAAGGACGACAAGAAGCTCAACCGCGTCAAATGCCTGCCCATCGGCGCGCCGGACAACGAGCTGACGGACTGGTGCTATGTGATGACGCCCATGGGCGGCAAGCAGAGGGGACTGTTCCTCTTCCCGCAGGTGGGCGATCTGGTGGTATTGGGGTATCTGCAAAACGATCCGCACCGCCCCATTGTGCTGGGCAGCTTCTGGAACACGGCATCGGCGCCGCCGATCGCGGTCAAGGACGGAAAGGCGGAGGATTACTGCCTCAGAACGCCGCAAAAGGTCGACGTGACGCTGCACGACGAGAACAAAAAGCAGCGGATCACGCTCAAAATGCCGTCCGGCACGGTCGTGGAGGTTGACGACGAGAAGCAGACCGTTACAACAAAAAACAAGGGCGGCGACACCGCCGCGCTGATGAAGCTCAAGGAAGGCGAGATCGAGGTCAAGGCAAAGAACAAGTTGACGCTCAGCGTCGGCGGCGCCTCGATCACGCTGGAGAAAAACGGAAACATTACCCTCAAGGGCAAGGGGGATGTTTCCATCGACGGCAAGGCCGTCAAGGGCAAGGCCAAGGGACAGATGTCCTTGCAGGGTATGGACGTGCAGGTCAAGGCAAGCAAGGATCTTGCGCTTAAGGGCACGGCCACGACCAGCGTGAAGGGGACTATTCTCAAGCTCAATTGACGCCGGTTTGCGGCGGGGAGGCGAGAGCGTTGAACGGAAAGGAATTTATGGGGTGCGGGCTGAAGTTCCCGCTTCAGGTCGATCCCAAGACCGGAAAATTCGCCGTAGTCAGCGAGGAAGAGGACATCGCGGAGGCGATCGGCATCATCCTCAATACCGTGCAGGGCGAGCGCGTGATGCGTCCGGAGTTCGGCTCGAACGTGATGGACTACACCTTTTCCGCCGCGTCCGAATCCGAGCGGCAGAGCCTTGCCTTTGAGCTGCGCGAGCAGCTCGGTTATCAGGAGCCGCGCATCGACGACATCGAGGTGCGCTGCAGGGAAACGGACGAGCTGGAGGGCGCGATCGTGGTGGAGATCAGCTATCTCGTCCGCAGCACCAACAACCGCTATAATCATGTTTATCCGTTCTATCTCACGGAAGGCTCGGAGGGAGGCGACAGCGTATGAATACGCCGCTGCTCGACCGAAGGACGCCCGAAGCGATCCGCGCCCAGCTGCGAGACCTTGCGCGAAGCTATACGCCGCAATGGCGCTATGAGGGAACGGAAAACGATCCGGGCGCGGCGCTTGCCGAGCTTTTTGCCGAAATGTACGCGCAAAGCGTGGATCGGCTCAACGCGCTGCCCGAAAAGCTCTATATCGAATTTTTGAACATGATCGGTTACCGCGAGCCGGGCCCTGTTCCCGCGGTTGGAACGGTGTGCTTCGAGCCGCAGGACAACGAGCCGGAGCCGTTTACCGTGGCGGCGGGCACACAGCTTTTCACGCCCGACGCCGAAGGGGAAAACGTTGTTTTTGAAACGGAGCGGACGATCCAGGTTTCCCCCGCAGAGGTCGAGGATATCTACTATGTGGATTCGCAGACGGACAGCGTCCGCCGATTGGACCTGTCCGAGCGTCCGCAGCGTTTTTTCGAGCCGTCCGGAGAGGAACTGCAGCGCCATAGCTTTCTGCTTGGCGAGGACGATGTTTTGCGCTTGGACTGCCCTGCCCGCGTGTGCGTGACGGCCCATCAGGAAAGCGGGCACAGGGAGGAGGAGACCGCGAACGCTTTGGCGGACGCGTCGCTTCAATGGACGTTTTTGCATGAGGGGGAGGAGATCCCCTTTGACAAGGTGCGCGCGGAGAACGGGACGCTGATCTTGGAAAAGCATGACGACCGTTTGCCGGAGGCGGACGAGAACGGCCGCGTTTGCATCCGCTGCACGGGACATCCCAAAGCAGAACTGCGTCTCGACGCGATAGAGATCTCCAGCGAGCCGCTTTCCGCCTGCGCGCCGAGCGGCCTGTTCTGCGATGACATTCCGGTCCTTCTGCCGGAGGGCGGTTATTGCTTCGGGCGCCGCCCCTCGGAGTACGATGTGTTTTACCTCAGATGCGACGCGGCGCTGACGAAGCGCGGCGCCGACGTACTGATGAATCTGGAATTGGCGTTCGTCGTGGACGAGCCGGAAGCGCGGGGCGCGCGCTACGATTTTACCCATCACATCATCGACAAGCAGAGCGCGGTGGAGCAGAAGCCGGACGACGTTGCCGTCACGCAGGTCGTGTGGGAGTATTACAACGGCCTTGGCTGGCACAATCTTTCGGTTGCGGGCGACAAAAACCCGTTCGACGCAAAGCGCGAGGGCGCGCTGGACGTGCGTTTCCGCGTGCCGGAGGACATCGAGGCGTCCGAGGTCAACGCGGAGGAGGGCTATTTTATCCGCGTGCGCGTGACGGAGATGAGCAACCCGTTTTCCACCTACCAGCGGTGGATCGTGCCGCTCGTCAAAAACGTGTCGTTCCGCTGGCACTACGATACGGCGCGGCGGCCGGTATACTGCCGCTCCGAAAACAACGGGAGCCGATGCGAGATCGAGGACGCGCACCGCGTGTCCCGCCTCTCCTTCCCCGCGCTTGTGCCGATGGCGGAGGAGCGCGCCGCGATGTACTTCCGTTTCAGCGTCTCGCCGCACGCCATGCCGCTTTCCCTGCGCTTTCAGGTGGAAGGGCGCGCGCGGATGACGGGGCAGCTCGTGTGGGAGCGGTGGAACGGCAAGGATTTTGAGCCGATTCGGACCGTGGACCAGACGGAACGGCTGCTGCACAGCGGGGAGATGTTCCTCTTCCTGCCGGACAGGCTTCCGGAAGCGGAGCTGTTCGGCGTCGCGGGCTATTGGCTGCGGCTGAGCCGCAGCGCGCACGAGACCGGCGCGATGCCGACGGTCGCGTCGGTGACGATGAACGCCGTTTCGGCGTATCAGCGCCAACGCGAGGTGGAGCAGCTGTTCGACACGGAGGTCTATGAGGCGGGGAAGCGCGTGTATCTTCTCAACCTGCCCGTGCAGGAGTGCCGGGTGTGGGTGGACGAGCTTTCCACCATTTCAAGCGCGGAGATGGAGCGTTTGCGGCGCGACTGTCCGGAACGGATCCGTCTGGAGCGCGAGGAGCACGCGCTGGCGCATTGCTGGGTGGAGTGGTCGCGCGTGGAGGACCTCGCGCTGGCGGGGCCGGACGAGCGTTCGTTTATGCTCGATCCATTCCGCGGCGAGATCACGTTCGGCGACGGACGTCAGGGCAGGGTCCCGCCTACCGGCGACCACAACATCCGCGTGGAGTACGCGAGCGGCGGCGGCGAGCGGGGCAACGTTCCGGCGGGAGCGATCGACGCGCTGCTGACGGCGCTGCCGCAGGTGGGCGGCGTGCGCAATCTGACCGCCATGAGCGGCGGAACGGGGCGGCTGCCGCTGGACGAGATCCAGCGGCGCGGGCGCGGCGGATCGCGGCGCACCGGGCGGTCGGGGGCGCGCCGCCGGACGCAGGGATTATGAGGAACTGGTCTACGAAAGATTCCCGCAGGTGAATCATGTGCGCTGCTTTACGGGAAAGGACGAACGGGGCGTGGACGCTCCCGGACACATTGCCGTGGTCATCGCGGGTTTCGGAAGGCGCGGCGAAGGAACGGAACGGCTTTGCGCTGAAGTCTACCGCTTTCTGGCGGAGAGAAGCCCGTGCTGTCTCGTAGGGGAAGGCCGCCTGCACGTCTGCCCCGCCACGGTGCTGACGGTCAACACCTCCATTTCCGTGCAGACCGAGCGCCCGGAGCTTGCCGCGGAGACGCAGCAGGCCATCGTGAAGCGCCTTGAGGCGCTGATCGGGGGCGAGTGGAAAAAACGCCCCATCGGCGAACAGCTTCGCCTGAGCGAGGTGTGGAGCGTGGTACGCGATACGCCGAATGTGCGCGCGATCGAACGCATTCTCGTGGAGGCGTCCTATGACCAGGAGGGGCGGCAAAAGCTTGCCGCGCTGGACTCGGACAGCGATTTTCCCTATGGCGTGGCAGAGAGCGGGATGCATCTGGTGCGCCTGAGCTGAGAGGGCGCGGCGCGCGCCGGAAGGAAGGAAAACGGCTATGCTGATATCACGCAATTTGGATGATCAGCGGTTTACGGACATTGTGCGGGAGGCGGAGGGACGCCTGCCGTGGCTTTGCCCGATTTGGACGGACCACAACTCTCACGATCCGGGGATCACGATCCTGGAGCTGATGGCGTGGTTCAAGGAAACGCAGCAATATGAGATCAATCGGATCGGGCCGGAGACCGTCCGCAGACTGCTGGAGCTGGCGGGGCTGCGCCTGCGCGCGGAGCGCGCGGCGGAGTGCGCGCTGGAGATCCCGCCGGAGGCTCCGCCGCGCTCGGCGCTTTCCCGACTGGAAACGCCGGAGGGCGTGGTGTTCGAACTGGCGGAGG
>CAMVGI010000097.1 GCA_947166955.1 uncultured Clostridia bacterium
TAAGATGCAGTTGGTTGTAGCCGTTTGGCGCGCTTTCGTTCTGCACAAACGACGGCGCAGCCGGATTGCGCGCCATGTTGATCGACGAGCCATCGACGGCGAGCAGACGGTAGCCTCGGTAAAGCTCGACGTCGTTGCAAGCGGCGTTGAAGCGGTGGAACACGTCAAGCAGCAGCGCAGGAGGTATGTCCTTGCGCCGCATAGACACGGCGGCAGGAGTTACGTCGATTTCGGCGCGGTGCAATTCCTTTGCAAGCGATCCGCCCTCTGCGGTAATCAGAAAGCGGAGCAAATCTTCCTGTGATAGTTTGGAACGCTCACGGGAGAACTGCTTGCCGTTGCTGTTCTGCGTTACAGCAGAGCGTATAGCTTGGTTAAGCGCGGACTTTATTAATGCAGGATTTGGCATATTGCAATCCTCCTTTCGATGGTTTATAATGAGACCGCCGCGGGGTGCTGCCCGCGGCGGCGCGGGGAAATGTTAATTCAGATGTTAATTTTTATCAAGGAAAGCAGTTGCGAGGGTCTGAGCGACGATTGCCTCAAAAAATGCGATTGTCGGTGCGGATGCTTGATCGGCAAGATCGTGAATTTTCTGGGCAGCGAACGCTGCATTGTCAGGGTTGCTAAGGTCAAGGAATGCGAAAAATATGAAGTCCTTGTTGTATTCGCCCATCTTCACGTTCATCTTGACCTCAAAGCCGGTGGTGCCCATGTTTTCCTCTTTCATGTCGGATATCCTCCTTTCTTCCCGACGGCATCGAAGCTCTAAAGCGCGCCGAACTTGATGCCTCGGGCGTGAACGCGTTCTTTGGTTCTAGTATAGCCCACGAAGGAGGAAAAACAAGATGAAAAGTGACCAAACATGCGGGAAGATCAGCATAATTGAACGTATATTAAACTTTTTGGACTGTATACCCAATTTCTTAACTAGGTCTGATTTTGGCGGCATTGTGAAAAATAACCAAAAACGTAAAACCGGACAGACTTTTTGGAGTCTGTCCGGTTCTTTACTTAATAGGTAGGAAAAGGATTAAGGGACAGATTCAACGAATCTGCCCCTTAACTTTTCTCATTTTAATACCATTGCCCGCAAGGGCGGGAATTTTTTTGACTATTCCTACCGCTTGTGGTACACTCTTTCTATGGAATTTTTTACACTGGCAAGCTCATCAAGCGGCAACGCCGCGCTCGCGCGCTGCGGCGACACGGCAGTTCTGATCGACGCGGGCATCTCTGCGCGGCGCATCGCGCAGTCCCTTGCACAGCTCGGCATGACGCCGGACGCGCTGGACGCCGTGCTCATCACGCACGCGCACAGCGACCATGTATCCGGTCTTGCGACGCTCTGCAAAAAGTACGACGTTCCCGTTTACGCGAGCCGCGCGGCGTCGCAGTTTCTCGTCTGCGCGGCGGACGCGCTGCGCCCCGTGTCGCCCGGCGAAACTTTTTCCGTGGGAGCGTTTGAGATCCGCTGTTTTCGCACCTCGCACGACGCGGCGGGGAGCGTCGATTACCGACTCGACTGCGTGGACGGCTCGCTAGGTCTTCTGACCGACACGGGCTACGTCACCGACGAGGCGGCGGAGGCGCTTATCGGCGTCGACGCGCTGCTGCTGGAGGCAAATCACGACGTCGAAACGCTGCAAAACGGCCCGTATCCCTACTACCTCAAGCGGCGCATCCTCGGCGACGAGGGGCATCTTTCGAATGAAGCGGCGGCGGAATTCGCGCTGCGCTGCTGCATCGGCGGCACGCGGGACATTTTGCTCGCGCACCTCTCCGCAGAGAACAACACGCCCGCCATGGCGGAATACGCCGTCGCGCGGCGACTGCAATCCGCGGGCTTTTCCGTGCGGCTCGGCGTCGCGCCCCGCGACTGCCTGAGCGAGGCGCACATTGTCGCACGCGCGCAGCGCGCGTGCGCGGCGAGGTAGCGAGCATGCAAACCATCAACGTCCTTTGCGTCGGCAAGCTGAAGGAGCGTTTTTACGCAGACGCCTGCGCCGAGTATCAAAAACGCCTCACGCGTTTTTGCTCCCTCTCGCTCGTCGAACTGCCCGAGGAGCGTCTGCCGGACGACCCTTCGCGCGCGCAGATCGACGCGGCGCTCGAAAAAGAGGCCGCCGCCATCGAGGAAAAGCTCCCGCGCGGCGGCGCGGTCGTCGCGCTTTGTGTCGAGGGAAAGGAGCTTTCCAGCGAGCAGCTCGCCGATACGCTTTCGCAATACGCCACGCGCGGCGTTTCGCAGATCACATTTCTCATCGGCGGCAGCTTCGGACTTTCCGAGCGCGTCAAAAAGGCCGCCGATCTGCGGCTTTCGATGTCGCCGATGACGTTTCCGCACCATCTTGCGCGGGTGATGCTATTGGAGCAGATCTATCGCGCGTACCAGATCCAAAGCGGGACAAAATACCACAAATAACGATATATAAGGAGGATACGCACATGGACTATCGCAAGGAATACGAGAAATGGCTCGCCTCTCCCGCGCTTTCCGATGAGGAGCGCGCCGAGCTCAAGGCCATCGCGGGCGATGAAAAGGAGATTGAAAACCGCTTCTACGGCCCGCTCGAATTCGGCACGGCGGGTCTTCGCGGCACGATGCACGTGGGCCTTCACAACATGAACCGCCACGTCATCGCATGGGCGACGCAGGGTTTTGCCGACGTCATCTCCGCCGAGGGCGCGCAGGCGAAGGAGCGCGGCGTCGCGATCTGCATGGACTGCCGCAACCACAGCTACGAATTCGCCAAGACCGCTGCGGGCGTCATGGCGGCAAACGGCATCAAGGTGCGTATCTTTGACGAACTGCGCCCGACGCCGGAGCTTTCCTTCGCCGTGCGCGAGTACCACTGCCAGGCGGGCATCAATGTCACCGCCAGCCACAATCCCAAGGAATACAACGGTTACAAGGTCTACTGGGAGGACGGCGCGCAGCTCCCGCCGCAGCACGCGGATGCGATCGCGAAGCGCCTCGCCCAGATCGACATTTTCGAAGGCCCCAAGACCATGGACTTTGACGAGGGCGTTAAATCCGGCATGATTACCGTCTTCGGCGAAGAGTGCGACAAGCGGTTCCTCGAAGAGGTCATGGCGATGGTCAACGACTACGACAGCGTCAAGAAGGTCGCCGACACGTTCAAGGTCGTCTACACGCCGTTCCACGGCTGCGGCCACAAGCTCGTGCCGGAGGCGTTGCGCCGCCTCGGCGTCAAGCACCTCATCTGCGAGCCGCAGCAGATGAAGATCGACGGCAACTTCCCCACCGTCGTCTCCCCCAACCCCGAAAATCCCGAGGGCTTCTACCTCGCCATCGACCTCGCCAAGAAGGAGGGCGCGAACTTCATCATCGGCACCGATCCGGACAGCGACCGCGTCGGCGTCATGGTGCAAAAACCCGACGGCGAGTTTCAGGTGCTCACCGGCAATCAGACCGGCGTGCTGCTGCTCGACTACCTCATCGGCGCGATGAAACGCGCGGGCAAGCTGCCCAAGAACCCCGCCGCGCTCAAGACCATCGTCACCACCGAGATGGCGCGCAAGGTCGCCGAATCGAACGGGCTGGACTGCTACGACACCTTTACGGGCTTCAAGTTCATGGCGGAGAAGATGGGCCAGCTGGAGAGCGCGGGCAAGAACACGGTCATCTTCTCGTACGAGGAGTCCTACGGCTACATGATCGGCCACTACGTCCGCGACAAGGACGCCGTCACCGCGTCGCTGCTCATCACCGAGATGGCGGCTTGGTACGCCACGCAGGGCATGACCCTCGCCGACGCGCTCCAGGCGCTCTTTGAGAAGTACGGCTGGTACGGCGAGAAGACCCACAACCTCGTCATGCCGGGTCTCGACGGTCTCGAAAAGATGGCGAAGCTGATGGCGGACCTGCGCGCGAATCCCCCGCAGGAGATCGCGGGCGTCAAGGTCGTCTCGCGCCGCGACTACTCCGACGGCACCGAAACCGACACCGCCACCGGCAAGATCTCCTCCATCGAACTCAAGGGGTCGAACGTCCTGCGCTACGCGCTCGAAGACGGCACGGTCATCCTCGTCCGCCCCTCCGGCACGGAGCCGAAGATCAAGGTCTACATTCTCACGCAGGGCAAGGACGCGCAGGAGCGCGACGAGCGCATCGCCAAGTACTCCGCGTGGGTCGAAACGCTCAAACGCTGAACGAAACTCTTTCAAACGCAAGGAACCGCACGGTATGACCGCGCGGTTCCTTTTTTGCTTGTATACCGGCGTTTTTTCAACGCTTTTTCATAGTTCATCGTCTTATATTTTCGCGGAATCTATTCTATCATTTTCAATTTACCGACCGTTTTCCGCATTTTTCGTCATTCGCCGCGTTTCTATCAAAACTAAGTCATTTTCGCGGTCTATCGACTTTTTCGCGGAAACCGCCTGATTTCCGCGTTTCTTTTTTCTTTGGCAGACTGTTCCTTTTTGTCGAAACGCGTCGGTCTCTGCATTTTTTATTTTCGGTCCGGTTTTGCCCCGCTCCGCACACCGAACATGCCTCCGAAACGGTAAAAAGACGCAAAAAAGGAAAGCTCCCGAGGGAGCTTTCCTTTTTTGCTTGGTAAACCCTTTGCCTTAGAACATGCCCTGGCACATCATGGCGTCGGCGACCTTCTGGAAGCCGGCGATGTTGGCGCCCGCGACCAGGTCGTAACCCAGGCCGTAGCGCTCGGCAGCCTCGACGGAGGCGTTGTAGATGTTGGTCATGACGTGATGCAGCTTCTCATCGACCTCTTCGGCGCTCCAATACAGACGCTCGGCGTTCTGCGCCATCTCCAGCTCGGAGACGGACACGCCGCAGGCGTTGACCGCCTTGGACGGAGCGACGAGGATGTGCTTCTGGCTCTTGAGGAACTCCAGCGCATCGTTGGTCGTCGGCATATTGGCGACCTCGATGTAGTACTTGACGCCGGACTCGGCGATGAGCTTCGCGGACTCCATCTTGACGTCGTTCTGGGTGGCGGCGGGCATGTAGATGTCGACATCCTTGACGCCCCAGCACTTCTGACCCTCAACGAACTCGCAGCCGAACTTCTCAGCATAGGGCTTGCAGTGCATCGGATCCTTGGCGCGCATCTCGAGGATGAAGTTGAGCTTCTCTTCGGTGCAGACACCGTCGGGATCGTGGATGTAGCCGTCGGGGCCGGCGAAGTAGGTGACCTTGGCGCCGAGCTCAGCGGACTTCTTCATGATGCCCCAGCCAACGTTGCCGTAGCCGGACATGGCGATCTTCTTGCCGGCGATATCGAGACCGTCGTGCTTGAGGACTTCGCACAGATAATAGACAGCACCGAAACCGGTAGCCTCCGGACGGAGGATGGAACCGCCGGTCTTGATGTCCTTACCGGACATAGCGCCCATCTCGGCGTTGCCCATGATGCGGCGATACTGGCCATACAGGTAGCCGATCTCACGGCCGCCGACACCAACGTCACCAGCGGGGCAGTCGATATCCTGACCGATGTGACGATACAGCTCGGTCATGAAGGCCTGGCAGAAGCGCATGACTTCGCCATCGCTGCGGCCGATGGGGCTGAAGTCGGAGCCGCCCTTGGCGCCGCCGATGGGCAGGCAGGTCAGAGCATCTTTGTAAACCTGCTCGAAGCCGAGGAACTTGATGGTGTCGAGGTTAACGTTGGAAGCGAAACGGAGACCGCCCTTGTGCGGGCCAAGGCTGGCGTTGAACTGAACGCGATAGCCGCGGTTGACATGATACTGGAGCTGATCGTCCATCCACACAACGCGGAAAG
>CAMVGI010000098.1 GCA_947166955.1 uncultured Clostridia bacterium
AAGTAGACCTCGTAGGCCGCGTCGCCCGGGTCGTCCACCTCGAACTGCCGCCAGATCACCTTGTCGTCGACGCCGCCCGTGTCGACAAGACGGACGCGGTTGTTCGTTTGCCAATCGGGGTTCTCCAAAAATCGCAGTTCGTAGTGGTTTACATAATCTTGAACGCCCGTGCTCTTGACGATGTCGGGGAAGAACGTGGAAAGCTCAAAGGAAATGACGTCCTTCATGCCCTCGTAGGTCGCCTTCTCGCGGGAGACGACCGCGTCCCAGCCCTCGCCGTACGCGCGCGTGTAGAGCGGGGAGAGCGAGAAGTCGAACTGCGTGTCGGGCAGGAAGTCCATCTGATATCCGTCGAGGTAGTTGACGAGGCGCGTTGTGATCTCGGAGCGCCAGACCGCCTTGTTGTCCCTGCCGTGCGCATAGCCAGCGTTGTTCTTTTCGCCGTCGGTGTAGAACGTGCAGCTTGCGCTGCCGGGCGAGGGCATCAGGTTATTGCTTGTTTCCGCGCGGGTATCGACCGGCGAGACGCGCAGCACGTCGTATTTGAACGAACGCTTGACGGGCAGAATGTACGGGTTTTGCGACGAAACGATCTCCCACAGACAGGCGACGACGCCGAGCAGGAGAATGGTGAGCAAAACCCGCAGCCATAGCGGTTTTTTGTATTTGGGCCTGTATGTCATGGGCGTACCTCCGCGCTTTCGTATTCACAGCCTTTGCCATTATAGGGGAAACGGGGCGAAATGGCAAGAGAAAAAGGGAAACGGCTGAAAACCGTTTCCCTTTGCGCATTTCGGCGGTTACGCGTTCGCCTCGATGACCTTCGCGAACTCCTGCGGGGGCATGACGCCGATCTTCTTGTCGATCTGCTTGCCGTCCTTGAAAAAGATGACGGTGGGGATGGACATGATGCCGTAGCGCTGGGCAAGCTCCGGCTCGTCGTCCACGTTGACCTTGCCGACGACCGCCTTGCCCTCAAAGTCGATCGCGAGCTGCTCGATCACGGGGCCGAGCATCTTGCACGGGCCGCACCACTCCGCCCAGAAGTCCGCGACCATGAGGCCGCCCTGCGCGAGCGTCTTGTCAAAACTCTCCTCGGTAAAATGCTGCAATGCCATAATTTATTCTCCTTTTCGTCTTTTCATTTATGCTTATGTTATTTACTCTGCCTGTCCAGATATTCGCACGCGGAAAGCCCCGCGACGTGGCCCTCGCCCACCGCCTTGGCGACTTGCAGCGGCGCGCCGGTGCAGTCTCCGCAGGCGTAGACGCCCGCGACGCTCGTGGACATGTCGCGCCCGACCTTGATATAGCCGTCCTCGGTTTCAAGCAGCGGCAGCAAATCGGTCGGCGCGAGGGATGCGCGCAGCACAAACACGTACGCGCAGGGGATCTCCCGCCCGTCGAGCACGACGGCGTTCACCGTGTTTTCGCCCTTGATCTCGACCTTTTGCGCCGCGACGAACGGCATATCGTCGGGGAGGCCGTCGGGCCGTTTCGGCGCGGTGTAGGTCACGCGGCAGCCGATGCTTTGGAGGTACTTCGCCTCCTCCGGCGCGTCCGCCGTGCGCCCCGCGACCACCACGTCCTTCCCGCGGCAGAGCATTCCGTCGCAGGTCGCGCAGTAGCTTACGCCGCGGCCGAGGAACTCCTGCTCGCCGGGAAACTTCGCCGCGCGCACGACGCCGGGGGAGAGCACGAGCGCGCCGCCCTGATAGACCTCCGAGCCGACGGTGACGGAAAAACCGTTGAAGGTCATCAGCGAGGTCGCGCGCCCGATCACAAATTCCACGCCCGCGCCCTCCGCGTGACGCTGGAACGCTTCGAGCAGCTGATACCCCGTCAGCCCCGAGAAGCCGAGGTAGTTGTCGATCTTCTCCGCCTTGGCGAGCGGGCTTTCCTGCCAGCGGTTGCCGATGACCAGCACGCTTTTGCCGCGCCCGCGCGCCGCGACCGCCGCCGCGAGTCCCGCCGGGCCGCCGCCGAGCACGATGAGGTCGTAGTTCATACGCGCCGCCTCCCTTGTTTTTTTGAGGTTGGCTTTATTATATCCGATTTTTTGCGTTTGTAAATAGATTTTGCCAAAAAAGATTGAGCTAAATTTAAATGATGCCTATTAAAAATTTTGGTCAAAGCGTAAAATTTGCCGCCCGCGCTTTACTCGCCCCGAACGGAGGGCTATAATGGCAGGGCATACGAAAAACGAAAAGGAGAAACAGTGATGGAAAAGCAGAAGATCCTCCTCGACTGCGACCCGGGACACGACGACGCGGTGGCGATCATGCTCGCCGCGAACCACCCCGCGCTGGAGCTTTTGGGCGTGACGACGGTCGCGGGCAACCAGACGCTGGAAAATACGAAACGCAACGCCTGCCGCGTGCTGCAATGGATCGGGCGCGAGGACGTGCCGGTCTACGCCGGCTGCGACCGCCCGATGGTGCGCGAGCGCGTCGTCGCGGGCGACATCCACGGCTCGACGGGGCTGGACGGCCCCGTGTTCCCGCCGCTTCATAAGCAGCCCGAGAGCGAACACGCGGTCCATTATATGATCCGCACGCTGCTCGCGTCCGACGGCAATGTGATCGTCGTAACGACGGGGCCGATGACCAACCTCGCCATGGCGCTGCGCATGGAGCCGCGCATCGCGGAGAAGATCAAGCGCATCGTGCTCATGGGCGGCTCGTACACCAACGGCAACGTGACGCCGGCGGCGGAGTTCAACATCCTCGCGGACGCGGAGGCGGCGCACGTGTGCTTCACCGCGGGACGTCCCGTGACGATGGTGGGGCTGGACGTGACGCGCAAGGTGCTCTGCTATCCCGAGATCGTCGCGCGCATGGAAAAGGTCGGCACCTGCGCCTCGCGCCTGTTCGTCGACCTGATGGGCTTTTTCTGCAAGACGCAGAAGGAACTGTTCGGCTGGGAGGGCGGCCCGCTGCACGACCCCGTGACCATCGCCTCGCTCATCGACCCGAAGCTTCTCACGACGAAGCCGATGAACGCGCGCATCGAATTGCGCAGCACGGATTCCTACGGGCGCACGAACTGCGACGCCTTCGGCTACCTCGGCCTGCCTGCCACGGCGGACGTCGCGGTGGACATCGACGTGGAGCGGTTCTGGGACGTCGTTGAGGCGGGCCTTGCCCGCTACGGAAAAGGGGCGGCGCAATGAGGGCGCTTTGCTTCGGCTCGCTGAACATCGACTACGGTTATACGGTGCCGCGTTTCGTCGCCGCAGGTGAAACGCTCGCCTCGACGGCGCTGGAGACGTTTTCCGGCGGCAAGGGGCTCAACCAGTCCGTCGCGCTTGCGCGCGCGGGCATGGAGACCTATCACGCGGGCGCGGTCGGCGGGGACGGCGCGTTCCTCGTGGAAGAGCTGCGCGCGGCGGGCGTTCACACGGAGTATGTGGAGACGCGCGAAGACGTCCGCACGGGACACGCGATCATCCAGCGAAACGGCGCGGGGGAGAACTGCATCCTGCTCTTCGGCGGCGCAAACCGCGCCGTGACGCGCGCGCAGATCGACCGGACGCTCGCACGTTTTTCGGCGGGCGACCTCGTCGTGCTGCAAAACGAGATCAGCGAGCCTGCCTACCTAGCGGCGTCCGCGAAAGCGCGCGGCATGACCGTCGCGC
This sequence comes from uncultured Clostridia bacterium, assembly GCA_947166955.1. Next base: position 3,638 of record CAMVGI010000098.1, read on the forward strand.
TCAATCCCTCGCCGATGGACGGCGGCGTGCGCGGCGCGCTGGAGCACGCCGATTATCTGCTGCTCAACGAGACCGAAGCGGCGACGCTGCTTGGGGAAAGCATGCCGGAGGAGGTTTCGGACACGGCGCGGCTGCTGCGCGAGCGGTTTCCCGCGGCGAAGATCGTGCTCACGCTCGGCGCGCGCGGCTCGGTGTACGCGGACGACGAGACGCTTTTGACGCAGGCGGCGTTTCCCGTGCGCGCGGTGGATACCACCGGCGCGGGCGATACGTTCACGGGCTGTTTCCTCGCGGGCATGGCGGAGGGGCTTGGCGAGGCGCGGTCGCTGCGCTTTGCGTCCGCGGCGGCGGCGCTCGCCGTCACGCGCCCGGGCGCGTCGCCGTCCATCCCAACGCGCGGGGAAACGCTCGCGTTTTTGGAAGCGCACGCGCAGGAGTGAACAAAAAGCCCGCTTTTCCGCGCCTCCTTTTGTCGGGAAAGCCCATTGACGCGGGAAAAATAAGAGGGTATAGTAATACGCATCAACCAAAGGAGGAAACATCACATGAAAAAGACCTTACGTTATCTTGTGACACTGGCGCTGGCGCTGTGCATGATGCAGGCGTTCGCCCTCGCCGACGCGCCGATCACGGTGCAGCTCGACGGGCAGAACGTCACGTTTACCGACGCGCAGCCCCAAATCGTGAACGACCGCACCTTCCTGCCCGTGCGCGCCGTGTTTGAGGCGATGGGCGCGACCGTGGACTTCAACGACGGCGTCGTGACCGCCGAGCGCGGCGGCCGCACCGTCAAGATGACCATTGACTCGACCGAGGCGAGCGTGATCGAGAACGGCAAGACCACCACGCTGACGATGGACGTCGCGCCGTTCATCGACGCCAAGCTCAGCCGCACCTACGTCCCCGTTCGCTTCGCCGCGCAGGCGCTCGGCGCCAACGTCGGCTGGGACGGCGAGGCCCGCACCGTCGTCATCGTGGACACGGGCAAGCAGCTCTCCGCCGCGCTGGAGGGCAAGAGCTTCACTTATCTTGACAAGCTCTCCAAGTATACCGCGAAGTACAACGAGGGTCTTTGGACCAGCGAGGTCGCCATGAAGGGCAGCCTTGATATGGATATGAGCGCGATGACGGGCGAGCAGTCCGCCAAGTCCTCTATCCCCATGGCCGTCACCGCCAAGGGAACGACCCAGGACGGCGCCAAGATGGACATGACCGAGAAGCTCACCGTGGACATCACGAGCCTTGTCAAGCAGAGCGCGGGCGAGGCGAAGACCGATGAAGAAAAGGCGATGCTCGCCGAGTACGAGAAGATGGCGAAGGCGCTCTCCGAGAGCGGCATTGCCGTCGCCATGCGCGGCGACCTCAGCACCGGCAAGATCTACATGAACCTCGACCTGTCCGCGCTCGGCAAGGAGCTTACGGAGACGCTCGGCATGGACAAGGACACCTGGATCGTCATGGACTTCAACGCCATGGGCATTGACTTCGCCGAGCTGCTGGCGCAGTCGCAGAAGATGGACGTCAGAAAGGTGCTGGAGAGCACGCTGTCCACCGCTCAGGTGAACAGCGCCGACAAGAGCTACGCCGAGTTCAGCGCCATGCTCAAGGCGATGGCCGGTAAGCTTTCCGACGAAGGCTTCACCAAGAACGGCGACGTCTACACCACCACCGTCGAGCAGACCGTCGAGGGCATGGCGCTCAAGCTCGCGCTCTCCCTGACGATGAAGAACGACGCCGTCGCCGCTTACGGCGTCGACATGACGCTCGCCGGCGCGGTGGAAGGCGCGGGCGCGATGAACGTCGGCGTCAAGATGGACGTCGACGAGCAGGACAAGGTCTCCGGCAAGATGACGATGGACCTTGCCGGCACGATCACCGGCAGCTTCGACATCACGGGCAGCTACGTCAAGGGCGGCGACGCCCCGCAGACCCAGCCTCCCGCGGGCGCGAAGCTCGTCGATCTCATGGAGCAGATGGGCAGTCTGCCCCTCCTCGGTAAATAAACTGAGCGCTGCTCAAAAGGAACGGTATGCATCCGCATACCGTTCCTTTTTTGCGCTTCTTGTCTCTTCGGCACATATTGACAGAAATTTAACGATGAAATTTGTTAATACTGCATAGAATCCGCT